>DATCPW010000194.1:0-3953 GCA_036569865.1 Candidatus Dormiibacterota bacterium | reverse complement strand
GTCCTGGAGCACCAGCTGCACGCCGGGCCGCCCGCCCCGGATGTTCGGCGCCTTGACGTCGACCTCGAACACGAGGCTCGAATCCTTGAGCTCGGCGACAAGGCTGGAGACCGTCGTCCGGGACAGGCCGGTCGCCCGGGCGATGTCAGCCTGGCTGGTCCGACCCAACGTGCGCAGCACGCCGATCACCCGCTCGCGATTGCGCTCCCGCAACCACCCGAGCGTCCCATCCCCCTTGCGAGTCCCTGTTGTGCCTGCCACGCCCGATGGCAATCATGGCGACATCCCCAGGTTTGTCAAGAGCGCGGACATTGTGTGGGTCTACCGTATCGATCTCTTGACAAACGTCCCGGCCTGAGCAATGCTCTCGCTGGCGAGTTCCGCCAGGGCTGCTCTGAGTAAGACCTGTTTGCCGGCGCACTCTCGCCCCGGAACGGCCGGGAAGAAGGCGGCAGGAAATCGACATATGAGAGGTAAGGCGCATGAATCTACGTAAGTTCGTGCCCGTTCTCATGCTGGTAGGGCTTGCCCTCATGGCATGTGGCGGCACCAACACACCGGGAACAACGGCGGCGAAGAAGATCGCCCTGTTGCTGCCGGAAGCGACGACCGCGCGGTACGACACCAAGGACATGCCGTACTTCAAGGCGAAGCTGCAGTCGCTCTGTGGCTCGTGCGCCGACAGCATGATCTACAGCAACGCCAAGCAGGACTCCGGGACACAGCTGACGCAGGCCCAGGCCGCGATCACACAGGGCGCCAGCGTTCTCGTCCTCGACCCTGTCGACGGCAAGGCGGCGGCGGCAATCGTTGCCGCGGCGAAGGCCGCGAACATCCCGGTCATCTCTTACGACCGGCTGATTCTCGGCACCCCCGACCTCAACTACTACCTGTCATTCGACAACGCGGCCGTGGGCGCGCTGCAGGGCAACGCTCTGCTCACCGCTCTGGGCACCAAGACCAACGCAACTGTCGTTGAGATCAACG
This sequence comes from Candidatus Dormiibacterota bacterium, assembly GCA_036569865.1. Taxonomy (GTDB): domain Bacteria; phylum Chloroflexota; class Dormibacteria; order Dormibacterales; family Dormibacteraceae; genus Palsa-872. The sequence goes on along the minus strand of DATCPW010000194.1, from coordinate 2,966 downwards.
GCGATCCGGCCGACAACAACGCCACGTTGTTCAAGCAGGGCGCGCACAGCGTCCTCGACGGCAAGGTCAACATCAAGAAGGAATACAGCACCCCCGGGTGGAAGCCTTCTAACGCGCAGACCGAGATGGCCGGTGCTTTGACCGCCCTCAACAACAAGGTCGACGGCGTCCTGGCAGCCAACGACGGCACCGCCGGCGGCGCGATCGCAGCCATGAAGGCCGCGAAGGTCACCCCTTGGCCCCCAGTGACGGGACAGGACGCAGAGCTGGCAGCGATCCAGCGCATCCTGACGGGCGACCAGTACATGACCGTCTACAAGGCGATCAAGGCTGAGGCCGAAGCCGCAGCGACGCTCGCCTACGACCTGGCATACGGCATCGCCGTGCCAGCCGACATGACCGGCGGCAAGACCGTCGACAACAAGGCAGGCGGCACGACGGGCGGCGCTATTCCGTCAGTCCTCCTGACCCCCGTTGCGGTGACCAAGGCCAACATCGAGGCCACCGTGGTCAAGGACGGCTTCTGGACCGCCGCCGACATCTGCACCTCGGCGTATGCATCTGCGTGCGCTACAGCAGGAATTTCGTAACTACAATCGTTCGGTGACTGAAACTGGCGGGTGGCCCGGCGGCCACCCGCCTTCTACTCCGTCGAACGGCCCGACTCCTTCCACTGCCACCGACCATCAACCCATCCTGCAGCTCCGTCACATCAGCAAGCACTTCGGTGCGGTACAGGCCCTCTCCGACGTCGACTTCGACGTCTTTCCAGCTGAGGTCGTAGCGCTCGTCGGCGACAACGGAGCCGGCAAGTCAACCCTCGTCAAAACCATCGCCGGCATCAACATCCCGGACTCCGGCGAGATCCTGTTCGAGGGCCACCACGTCGCCATCCACGGCCCGCGCGACCCGGTGGCCCTCGGCATCTCGACCGTCTACCAGGACCTCGCCCTCTGCGACAACCTGGATGTCGTCGCCAACCTCTACCTCGGGCGCGAGGAGGTGCAGCCGCCGCCCATCCTCCTGCTGAGCGAGGAGCGCATGGAGCAGCGCGCTCGAGAGGTGCTCAAGACGCTGGACGTCAAGATCCCGAATCCTCGCAACCCCGTGGCCGCGCTCTCCGGCGGACAGCGTCAATCGGTGGCGGTCGCGCGGTCTGTGATGTGGAAAGCCAAAGTGGTGCTGCTGGACGAGCCGACCGCTGCGCTCGGAGTGCAGCAGACAAAGCAGGTGCTGGAGCTGATCCTGCGCCTGCGCAATCAAGGGTTGGGTGTGGTCGTCATCAGCCACAACCTCGCCAACGTGTTCGAGGTCGCGGACCGAATCGTCGTCCTGCGGCTCGGCCGGCGCGTCGGGACGTTCGACCGCAAGGCGTCGTCTGAAGAGTCGATTGTCGCGGCGATCACCGGCGCCGAGTTCGGCAAGTTTCAGCCTCAAGTACAAGCGTGAGTTCAACGCCGGAGGCGCCCAGCGCACCGACGCCGACGCCGACGCCGGCCACCAGCAGCCTTTCTGCTTTCTGGCGCAGGGTCAGCCAGGGCGACATCGGCTCGCTGCCGGTCATCGCAGGCTTGGTCCTGATCTGGATCGTCTTCTACTTCCTCAACCCGCTCTTCCTGAGCGCCGCGAACATCAGCAACCTGGCGACGCAGGTTGCCGACATCGGGATTGTCTCCGTCGGCATCGTGCTGGTCTTGCTCCTTGGCGAGATCGACCTGTCGGTTGGGTCTGTTTACGGCCTGTGCTCCGCGATCACCGCATTGCTCAGCTACCAGAAAGGTTGGGCGGCGTTTCCAGCCATCGCGGCCGGCCTGCTCGCGGGCGCAGCGATCGGGACCTTCCAGGGCTTCTTCTTCACGCGTTTCAAGATCCCTTCCTTCGTGGTCACCCTGGCCGGCCTGTTGACGTGGTTTGGCGCCCAGCTCCACGTGATGGGAGAGACCGGCACCATCAACATCAACGACCCGACCATCCTCAACCTGGCCGGGTATTCCTTTTCGGCCACCGTCGGCTGGGGAGTCGCGGTTGCCGTTTCGCTCATCCTTGGGCTCGACCTTTTCATCAGGCGGAGCCGGCGGGGCCGGGCCGGACTTCCCCAGACGGGCCTGGTTGGCGATGTGGTCAAGTTCGTGGCCATCGTCGCGGTGCTGTTTGCAGCAGTAGCCGTCCTGGCCTCCTACCACGGCGTGCCGCTCTCCCTTCTGATCCTCCTCGGGTTTGTCGCGGGGTTCGACATCATCACCACGCGCACGAAGTTCGGGCGCCATATATTCGCTGTCGGCGGCAATGCAGAGGCTGCTCGCCGCGCCGGTATCTCCGTCAACGGCATCCGGATCGCGGTGTTCGCGCTGTGCGGGACCATGGCCGCCGCGGGCGGCATCATGGGCGCGTCGCGCGTCCTCGAGGTGAGCTATTCGTCGGGCACTGGGGACACGCTGTTGAACGCGATCGCCGGGGCGGTGATCGGTGGCACGAGCCTGTTCGGCGGGCGTGGCACGGTTTGGTCGGCCTTCACCGGGGCCCTGGTCATCGGGTCGATCAACAACGGGTTGGCGCTCCTCAGCGCTGCCTCGGACGTGAAGTTCATGGTCACGGGCGGCGTCCTCCTGGCCGCCGTCACGATTGACGCGGTGGCGCGGCAAGGTAGACAGAGAGCAGGGGTCTAGAGACCCGAAGAGCGAGCCGGGCAAGCGGGCCATTTGTGCCCTTTTGGCCGTATCTGGCGCTCGCGACACGGCCATTTGTGCCCTTTTGGCCGCGTCCGGCCGAATGGCCGGCTTACTGGTGTGGTGTTAGGGAATTCCCCGGGACGGGTAGAGATTGAGTCAATCATGGAAACCCCAAAGTCCGAGCTACTACCAGTCCTCCCCATGGACGACATGGTCGTCCTCCCCCACATGTCGGTCACCCTCGCTGTCGACGGCGACAGCCAGAAGGCCGCGATCGAGGCTGCCCGCCAGGGCAAC
>DATCPW010000193.1:0-11849 GCA_036569865.1 Candidatus Dormiibacterota bacterium | reverse complement strand
GCTCGGGCGCGGAGCCATGGGCGTGGTGTACCGGTCGACGCACCCACGCTTGGAGATACCCGTGGCCATCAAGGTGCTCGCCGAGCAGTACTCGAGCGACGCAAGCTTCCGCCAGAGATTTCACCGGGAAGCAGCCACCGTTGCCGCCCTCAACCATCCGGGCATCGTTCGCGTTTACGACTTCGACGAGGACGGGCCCGTGCTGTTCATCGTCATGGAGTGGGTCGAGGGACGCTCGATGCGCTCGTGGCTCGATGAGTACGGTCGGTTCAGCGTCGACGTGTCGGTGGACCTGGTGCAGCAACTGCTCTCAGCCGTCGGCGTCGCTCACGACTACGGCATCGTGCATCGCGACCTGAAGCCGGACAACATCCTGATCTCCAACCGCGGCAAGACCAAGATTCTCGACTTCGGCATCTCGAAGCTGATCGACGACAAGCACCGGTTGACGGCGACAGGCAGCATGGTCGGCACGCCCGCGTACATGGCGCCGGAGCAGGTCAAGGGCGAGCAGGTGGACGCGAGCTCCGATATCTATTCGCTCGGGATGATCCTTTACGAGCTGCTGCACGGCGAGCCGCCATTCACCGGTCAGCTTCCTGCGGTGCTGCACTCGCAGGTGTTCGATCGACCGCGCGCATCGACAGCGATTCCCTCTCCGATCATGGAGATCATCTGGAAGGCGACGGCCAAGGATCGCAGCCAGCGGTTCCAGACCTGCGAGGAATTCTCAGGCGCATTCCATTACATGCCGAAACCCGCTGCGGCGCAGCCGCCCGCAGAGGCGATATCTGACCAGCTGCCGGTCACCGTTCACGAGGTCGACATGCCGAAGTCGCAGCCTCCGCTGCGCGCCGACAGCTCCAAACCGCCGGGCGTATGCACGTTCAGCGATTGCGGCGAGCGCCGCGGCTGGGCCTGCGCTTACAAGGACCTGACCGGGCGCGAATGCAAGAGCTGGTGGTGCCGCAAGCACATCCAGTTCATCGAGAGGACTCCGTTCTGTCCTCGGCACGCCAGCGTCATCCGCGCGCTCGCGCCGACAGCCAACACCATCTTCGAGATCAAGAACCGGCCCGCTGTCGACGACCGCGCGCTGCCGCTCGCCGCATTGGTCGCGGAGGACGTCGACAAGGACGTCACGGAGCTCGTGCGGCGCCGCTACCAGAATCGCAAGGACGTCACGCTCGCGCGCGACCGCACCGTGCGCCAGACGTGGTCCGGGCGCAATGAGGTGGCGTGGGAGCGCAGCTGGTCGGCGCTCAAGAGCCAGGGCTACCTCGTCCGCATCGCCGTCCGGGTGACGACCGCCGAGCCTGACCTGGTTCAGCTGCTCATCGGCAACACCGTTGTGTTCAAAGAGCTGCCCGACTGGATCAGTCGGCGGCGTGAGGGCGAGCAGCCGGACCACGCCGACAGGGCGCGCTTTGGCAAGAAGCTGTTCGCGGCCATCCTCGAGCACGTCGACCAGCCGCAGCCGCTACCCGCATCGGCGATTCCAGCCAACGGGCAGGACATCGAGCCGCCTCCGCCACCCGAAATAAATCGCACGCTGATCGAGGGGATGGTCTTGCGACTCGCTTCGACCGCCACCCGCTTCACCGGATTCGAAGTCGCGGAGCAGCTGGCACTTCCATTCGTCGCGGTGGAGCCCATTCTCAAGTCGCTGACAGGCGCCAACTTCCTCGATGCCCTGGGGTTGGCGCCCGAGCAGGGTCCGTGGTTGGGTCGCCCGCTGCCCGAGCGTATGGCCTACGCGCTCACGAAACAGGGACGCCTTCGCAGTGATGAGATCGCCAACGCCAGCACGCGGTACTCGGGACCGGCTCCCGTGTCGATGCACGAGTACAAGCTCGTCCTCGCCGAAGCCGCGAAGCCGGGCACGCTCGATCTGACCAAGGTCTCCATGGCTCTGCATGGGATCGAGCTCGCTCCGGGCGTGATCGAGGCGGTACGCGCCGCTGTCAACTCGCGCTCCTCGATCTTCATCTACGGCGCGCCCGGCAACGGCAAGACGACTCTCGCCCGGCGCATCCCAGCCTTGCTCGGCGGACCGATCGTGATCCCGGTCGCCCTCGATATCGGAGGCGGCGAGGTGATGACCATCTTTGACGGCTCCATCCACCGGCTCGAGCAGCACCAGCCCGCTGACAAGCGGTGGCGCAGGATCGCGCGGCCGCTGGTGCAGGTGGGCGGCGAGTTTCAGCTGGACATGTTCGATCCCACGTTCGAGGAGGGGAGCCGCACCTATGGCGCGCCTCTGCAGGTCAAGGCCAACGGCGGCGTGCTGCTCATCGACGACCTCGGCCGCCAGCGCGTGTCGCCCAAGCAGATCCTCGACCGCCTTCTGGTGCCCCTGGAGCAGGAGATCGACTACATGAACCTCACCTCCAGCGGACGCAAGGTCGAGGTTCCATTCTGGGCCCAGCTCGCGCTGTCCACCAACCTCAAACCCGGTGAGCTGCTCGACGAGGCCTACCTTCGCCGCCTCTCCTACAAAGTGCTGATGCCCGATCCCACATGGGAGATGTGGTGCAGGATCTTCGAGCGCGAGCGGGACCGGCTGACAATCCCTCCCGATCCCACGGCGCTTGAGCTGATCCGCAGCCTGTACAGCGGCCGGCCGCTGCGCGGCAACCACCCGCGCGACCTGCTGGAGCGACTCGTGGACGTCTCCGCGGCGCGCGGCGTGCGCCCGCAGCTCACGCTCGAGCTGGTCGAGGCGGCCTGGCACACGCTGTTCATCACAAGTTAGTCGGGCCGGCCGGGGCGGGGCCGGGGCCTCGGCTCCGGAATACGGCCAAAAGGGCACAAACGGCCCATCAAAAGCCGAGCGACCCGGCCATTTCTGCACGAATGTCGCGTTTTCGGGGGGCGAGACCGGCCCTCGGTATACTTTGGCGTCGCCCCGAAAAGCGGCGGTGGCGGAATGGCAGACGCGCTAGTTTCAGGAGCTAGTGTCCGCAAGGACGTGGAGGTTCAACTCCTCTCCGCCGCACCAGTGATTAGCATCACCGTCAGGGGCAATGTCTGAAGTTTCCTCCGGCCATTTACCGATCCCTGCCAAGAGGCGTGAAGCCCGCGCAACTGCCGCTTTGGTGCTTGGCATCTGTTGCATCGTTCTGATCTATCCGCTGGGCGTAGTGCTTGGACCCCTCACTCTTTGGTTCGGCATTTCGGCGCTCCGCCGCGTCCAGAGAGCCAATGGCAACCTTGGTGGTCTGGGGTTCGCCATCGCCGGCATCGTCATGGGAGCGATCGTCAGCGCCTTTTACGCTTTGATTCTCTTCTTTGAGGTTGTGGTGTTCCTCCTGACTGGCGGTCCCATCCCCGCTTACTAAGCGCAAAACGCGCCGTACCGCTCGATAGACTGGCTGGCGGTGCGCGCCGCCCCCTACGACCCCGTCCGAACGCTCTACCGAACCCTCCTCCTGTTCGACGTCGTCGCCATCCTCATCATGGCCGCCGGTCTGGCCGAGTTTCTCTACTTCGAGCCGCCAGGCCAGCAAACAGGAATCAAGGCCGCGATCGTCGGCGTCTACCAGTACGACCCGGCCACCAACAAGACATTCGGCACCGACCGCAGCACCTTCAGTCGTACGCAGCTCTTTGCGGCTGTCGTCGATTGGAAATCGCTGCCCCCAAACATCACTGTCGACGCGCGCTGGTTTGACAACTTCGGATCGATCGTGGGAAGCGTCGGCCCGGGCACGCCGGCGCAGCTTGCGAACCAACCGATAGTCCCAATTGCGCTGCCCACGAACTTGAAGCACAACCTGCCAGGCCAATACCTGCTCGTCGTCGAGCGCTGGGCCAATGGTGTTCCGGTCGAGGTCCTGGCGCGGCGAATCGTCCTCGTCGAAAGATCGTGAGCTCCATCGTGTCCGTCAGAACCGCCAACCCACGGCCTCGTGGTCGACCTGCGCGTTACGGCGTGGCGATGGCGCTCGCCGCGATCGTCGTGCTCGTGCTTGTCGCGAGCTCGGTTCTCGATTACGTCTTCCTCGACACCATCCCCGGGCGCACCGCGCTGTATGGGCTCCTGGCCGTTGGGCTGGTGGCGCTCGGCACCTTTATCGGAGTTCGCGCGTTCGACAGGGATCCTGCCATTCGAAGGCGCCATCTCATTCGCGCCGGCGTGCTGCTCGGTCTAGCCGTCTTGCTGTGGCTGCTGGTCATCGACCTCTATGTGTTCACCAGCTCAGCCGGGCCGGCCGTCGCCGCGACCTGCGCTGCTGCGTGCCTGCCCACGACTGCCTTCGGACTTTTCGTCGTGCGCCGGCTTGATCGCAACGAGAAGGAGCCCTGGCGGCTGGTGCTCGTCGCTTTCGCCTGGGGCGCCATCGTCGCGACCAGCATGGTCATCTGGGGCGAGAGCCTGTGGTCGGCCATCGCTGAGCGCCTGCTCGTCCCTGGTCCCGGCCTCGATGCGTCCACCGCTTTCTCCGCGGGCCTCCTCGAGGAGCTGGCCAAGGGCGTCGCCGTGCTCCTGCTCTTTCTCGTCATGCGCAACGAGTTTGACGACGTCGTCGACGGCATCCTGTATGGCGCGGCGGTAGGCCTGGGCTTCAACTTTTTGGAGTCGGTCGCCTACATGACCAACCTCTACGCCATCTTCAGTCCCGATGGCGTGGGCGGCTATGCGGCCGGCTTTCAGTGGTACTCGCGCCAGGTCCTGGGCCTTTTCTTCGGCCACGCGACCTACACGGCGTTGATCGGTGCGGGCATCGGAATCGCTCGCCAGCTGCACAGCCGCCGCCACCAGGTGATCGCAGTCGCCAGCGGTTTCCTGATCGCGATCGCTGGTCATTTCTCGTGGGACGCCTGGGTCCAATTCTTTCCGATCGAGAGCTCCGCCCTCGGCCTCGTCGAGATCCACCTCAGGACCCTGATCATGACCGGGCCCTTCACCGCCCTGGTCATCGCGCTGCTGCTCTCAGGGTTGCGTTACGAGGGCCAGGCGCTGAGGGAGCAGATGCAAAAGGAGGCCGCAGCGGGAACCGGGGCGATCGTGCCGGCGGAGGTTTCGATCCTCACGAACCCATGGCAGCGCCTGGGTCAGCGAATGCAAGCCTTGAGCCGGGGAGGGCTCAAGGCTTACTTCGCGCTTGCCCGGCTGCAGACGGCGCAGCTCGACCTGGCGATGGAGCGCTGGCATCGGGAGCGCCAGGAGATCGACACGCCGCTCGAGGCCGAATACGAGCTAAGGCAGCGGGTCGTCGAGCTGCGCCAGCGGGCTGGTTTCTAGACCGCCAACAGGGGGCTTGCATTTCGTCCTTTGTTACGTCGTAATCTTGTAACACCATGCCAGACGGCGTAGCCGTAGCACCGACTGAGCGAGAGGCGCTGGACGCCTACTCGCAGATCGTCAGCACTGTGGCCGAGCGCGTGCTCCCCTCGGTCGCGAGCCTTCGCGTGCGCAGGGCCGGCAGCCCCAGAAACGGCGGATCCGGTTCTGGCGTTGTCATCACCCCTGGCGGCTACCTGGTGACCTCCGCCCACGTCGTCGCGCAAGCGGGTACGGCAAGCGCTTCCTTCATCGACGGCACCGAGTACGAGCTCGACATCGTTGGAGCGGACCCTCTCTCCGATCTTGCAGTCGCGCGTGCTCGATCGGCAGTGCTCGAGCCCATCCATATCGGCGACGCCGACACCCTCCGGGTCGGGCAGCTGGTCGTGGCGATCGGCAATCCAATGGGCTTTTCCGGGTCCGTCACCTCGGGGGTCGTCAGCGGGTTAGGCCGCTCGCTGGCGACCGCCGATGGCAACGGGCACCGGCGCTTCGTCGAGGACGTCATCCAGACCGATGCCGCGCTCAACCCAGGCAACTCCGGCGGCGCGCTCGCGGATTGGAAAGCGCGGCTTATCGGCGTCAACACCGCGGTCGCCGGCATGGGACTCGGACTGGCAGTGCCCATAAACGCCACCACGCAGGCGATCCTCGCGGCGCTGATGCGCAACGGGCGCGTGCGCCGCGCCTATCTCGGCATCGCCGGCGGCACCCGCGCGCTGGCCCCGGCGGCCGCGCAGCGGCTTGGTCGCAAGGCCGGCGTCGAGGTGCAGGAGGTCGTCAGCGGCAGCCCTGCCGCGGCCGCTGGGCTGCAGGGCGGAGACGTCATCGTGTCAGTCGGCGAGTCGGCGGTGGCTAAGGCCGGCGACCTTCAGCGGCTGATGGTGGAGGCGCGGATCGGATCCAAGCTGCCTCTGACAATTTTGCGCGGCGATCGCACAGTGATCGTGGACTTAGTGCCCGCCGAGCTCGCTTAGTCCTCGGCTAGACTTTGGCTCAATGGCCAAAGACAAGACTAAAGACGTCCGGGATCTCCTCCGCGCCGAGCTGCGCGACGGCCGTTTCCGGATGGTGGATGTCGACCCTGACTCAACTCCCGGTCTCAAGAAGCGCAAGGACGCGCGGAAGGAGATGGAGGCGGCACACGGGAGGCTGTTCGACCTCCAGGAGCGCCTCTTCGCGGAGAGCAAGCGATCGGTCCTGGTGGTCCTTCAGGCGATGGATACAGGGGGCAAGGACGGAACCATAACGCACGTGATGGGCGACCTTAACCCGCAGGGCGTGCACATCACCTCGTTCAAACAACCGACGCCCGAGGAAAAGCGGCACGGCTTTCTGTGGCGCATCCGGCGAGCCCTGCCGGAGCCGGGAATCATCGGGATCTTCAATCGCTCCCATTACGAGGACGTCCTCATCGCGCGTGTTCATGCACTCGCTGACCTCAAGGTGATCGAGCGGCGCTATCGACAGATAAACGAGTTCGAGAAAGAAGTCGTCAAGAGCGGCACCACGATCATCAAGTTCTGCTTGCACATCTCGTACGACGAGCAGCGCAGCAGGTTGCTCGACCGATTGCGCGACCCCGACAAACACTGGAAGTTTCACGAGACCGACATCGATGAGCGCAGGTACTGGGACGACTACATGAGCGCCTATGGCATCGCAATCACCAATTGCTCGACCAAGTGGGCGCCGTGGTACGTCATCCCGGCTAACGACAAGGACTACCGCAACTGGGCGGTCGCCAAGATCGTCAGGGACACCCTTGCCGAGATGGATCCGCAGTACCCGATGCCCAAGCTCAACATCCCACGCTTGTTGAAACGCCTGAAAGACTGAGCTTCTGACCCTAAACGGTGGATGGTTTGATACGTTAAGGGTAGGTTAAAGGCAGTTTGTATAGGGGGGCCGACATGAAAAGGCTGCGCCTGGTTTCATTTGTAGTGGTCGCCATCCTGGTGGCTGCTTGTGGCGGGTCGGGCACCTCCGCCAAGTCCATCAAGCTTGGGGCGATCCTGTCAATCACAGGCGCCGGGGGCGTTTACGGTCCCCAGAGCCGCGACGGCATGATGTTGGCGGTGAAACAGATCAATGCCACCGGCGGCGTCAATGGGGTGCAGATCAGCCTCGCCGTCAAGGACGATGCGTCTGACAAAGCCCAAGCCACACAGCTCGCGCAGACCATGATCCAGCAGGATCAGGACCTTGCGCTGCTCGGACCAACGCTTTCGAACTCTGCGGTAGGGGCCCACCCGCTCGCGGAGAAGCTCAAGACGCCCATCCTCGCGGTGAGCACAACCGGCATCCATATCGTCCCGGACTGCAACTGGACGGCAACCTCTGCCGACACGACGCCGTGCAAATACGTGTTCCGAGACAGCCTCGGCGAGCAGACGGCGATCCCAGACAACATCCAGTCGTACGCAGCCGACAAGCACCCCAAGACCGGCGTCTTGCTTGTCGCACAGGATGACAAGTTCTCGAGCGACGGTGGAAAGATCGTCCAGGACACGGTCGGCCAGTACGGCATAACGCTGCTCAAAACGATCAAATTCAACAAGGCTGACGCCGACCTGGCGCCGATCGTCACTCAGGCCGTACAGCTCCATCCGGACGTGATCTTCATCACCTCGCTCGGCGGCATCCCGGCCAAGATAATGATCGAGGCCCGCAAGCAAAACTGGGCCGGCCAGTTCCTCGGCGGCAACGGCTTCAACACTTCCACCGTGTCCACCCAGGCCGGCGCTGCCGGCAAGGGAGCAAGAAGCGCGAGCGCCTGGTACCTGGGCAACACGTTCCCCTCGAACGCCGACTTCGTCACGGCGTACAAGGCCGAGTACAACAAGAACCCTGACCAGTTCGCAGCCCAGGGTTACACGGCGATCAAGGTCCTCGCCGACGCAGCCAGCCACGCCAACCTCACGTTCAGCGACATCGCCGGCGACCGCAACAAGCTGCGCGACGCGATGGAGTCGGTAAATATCCAGACCCCGCTCGGGCCGTTCCAGTTCACCTCAAACCACGACGTCAAGCAGACGGTCTGGGTGATCGCGATGGACGGCGCCGGGGGCTTCACCCTGGTCCACGAGATCCCGGCGAGTTAGAAACAAGCACGTGGGAGGGCTGACGGGGGGATCGTGATCCCCCTGTCATTGCTTTGGGCCAGCAACTCCTAAACGCGATCTTCATCGGGTCCATCTATGCCTTGTTCGCGGTCGGCTACACGCTTGTCTTCGGGATTCTCGACATCCTCAACCTCGCGCACAGCGCCGTCTTCATGCTGGGCGCCGCGGTCACCTATTCGTTAGTGGTAAACCACGGTCAATCGTTTTGGATCGCTGCCATGTTCGGCGTGATAGTCGCCGCCTTGATGGGCCTGGTCATCGAGCACCTATGTCTGCGTCCCCTGAGGCGCAGACGCGCGCCACCGATCGCCGCCCTCATATCCACGATCGGACTCGCCCTGATCATCGTCGCCGTGATCGAGCAGGGCCGTCCCGACACGATTTTCAGCTGGCTCTGGGTGGATGGCGCGAACTCGGTGACCCTTCCGTCCGGTGCGCTCCCGAACCCTACGTGGCATGTGGCGGGACTCACCCTGGAGGCCAGCAAGGTGGCAATCATCCCGCTGTCGATTTTTCTCATGCTCGTTCTCGGTTACGTGATGCGCTATACGCAGGTCGGCCGCGGTCTGCGGGCGGTGGCAGAGAACCCTCGCGCCGCACGATTGCTGGGCCTTGACGTCGACCGCATGATCTCGCTCACGCTGATCATCTCCTCGGCGCTCGGTGGCCTCGCCGGTATTCTCTTTGGAGTCGCGCTCGGCGACATCAGCCCCTACATCGGCCGCGACAACGTCGAGGTACGCGGACTTGCGGTGATCGTCCTTGGCGGCATGGGCAGCATCCCCGGGGCGGTCGTTGGCGGCTATTTGCTGGGCATGATCGAGGTGCTCGCCCTGGTCACGCTGGGCAGCAGCGCGCGCGGAGGGGTGGCCTTTGCCGCGCTTTTCTTGATGCTGGTCCTGCGCCCTCAGGGCCTCTTCGGCGCGCAGCTGCGCGAGCGCATTTAGGCGATGGACTTCCTCATCCAGCTCTTCACCGATCCGATCCGATTCTGGAACTCGCACACCTTGCTGATCGCACAGATCGGCATCAACAGCATCATCGCCCTGTCGATGTTCGTGGTCCTGTATTCGGGTCAGCTGTCGCTGGCCGCGCCCGGCTTCATGGCCATCGGCGCATACACGTCGGTGCTGATGGATGCCTACTGGCACACACCGTTGGCACTTAACATCGCCGCGGCCGTGGTGCTTGCCGGCGTTGTCGGAATTGCGGTCGGCCTACCCGTGCTCAGGCTTCGCGGAGTCTTCCTCGCGATCGCCACCATCGGCTTCATCGAGGCACTTCGGCTTGGGGTGATACTCAACCTGCCGATCACCGGCGAGGGTCTGGGCCTGAAGAACGACAACGCTGACCCGCTGGGTGGGATCTACATCGTCCTCGTGTCGTTATTGGTCGTCCTCTTCGTCGTCTGGCGGTTGACCAAAGGCCGGCTGGGCGCGGCCTGGGCTGCAATCCGGCAGGACGAGCTCGCCGCCCTGAGCCAGGGAATCAACGTGGCGCGCTACAAGATGATCGCGTTTGTCCTGAGCGCTGTTCTGGCCGGCTTCGCGGGCGCGCTGGAGGCTCATCTCCAGACGTTCGTCGACCCGAGCGACCAGCAGTATGGGGTCACGCGCGCAGTGCAGGTTCTGACATTCGCCGTGCTCGGTGGCAGCGGCCACTTCCTCGGGCCGGTGGTCGGAGCGCTGGTGGTGACGACCCTGCCGTGGGTTTTTGAGCAGGCCCGCGAGTACATCAACATCGTGACCGGGGTCTTCCTGATCGCGGTGATCGTGTTCCGTCCACAGGGGATCGTCGGCCGTGGTGGGTTGGCAATTATCAGGCCCCGGTGGTGGCCGCGTAGGGCTAGGGCCAGTGCTCCTTCGACTGGATAACGTCCAGCGGCACTTCGGCGGAGTCCACGCCGTCGACGGGGTGTCGCTGGAGGTCGAGGAGGGCTCGATCTACGGCCTGATCGGACCCAACGGGGCCGGCAAGACGACGCTGGTCAACGTGGTAACGGGTTATGTGCCCTTCCAATCGGGTCGAGCCTCCCTGGGGACGGACGAGCTCACGGGGCTTTCGGCCCATCGAATAGCGGCCATCGGCATCGCGCGAACGTTCCAGAACATCCGGCTTTTCAAGGACCTCACCGCGCAGGAGAACGTCCTGGTGGGCATGCATGCGCGCCGGCGCGACGACACGCTCGCCCAGCTCGCGACACTGCCAATATTCCGTCGCGATCAACGGGCACGCGTCGAGGAAGCGCAACGCCTGATGGACTCTGTCGGCCTTGGCGGCAAGGACATCGGGCGCCGCGCAGCGGGCACCCTGCCGTACGGAGATCAGAGACGGCTCGAGATCGCTCGCGCTCTCGCCCTCAAGCCCCGCCTTCTCATCCTCGATGAACCAGCTGCGGGCATGAACCCCTCCGAAAAACAGGGCATGCGCGAGCTGATCGAGAGCCTGAACAAGGACGGCCTGACGGTTCTTCTCATCGACCACGACATGCGGCTGGTGATGGGAGTGTGCACGCGGGTTGCGGTGCTCAACTTCGGAAGAAAGATTGCCGACGGCACTCCGAAGGACGTTTCCATCGACGCCGGCGTGATCAAGGCATACCTGGGCACCGGCGGTGAGCGTGAGGTGTCGAGCGCGCCGGGCGCCAGCGGCGTGGACGAGGCCGTGGAGGTGGTGGAGGCCGGCGCTACAGCCGGTGTCGCGGCGGAGCCGGACAACGCGATCCTCCAAGTTCGCGACCTATCAGTCAGCTATGGCCCGGTCAACGCCGTTCGCGGCGCCTCGCTGCGCGTCGGACGAGGCGAGGTGGTGGCGCTGATTGGGGCAAACGGCGCCGGCAAATCCACAATTCTCAACACCCTGTCGGGACTCATACGCCCAGACTCGGGCATAGCGAAGTTCGACGGATTGGACCTAACAACCGCCAGCGCCTCGGCCATCGTGCGCCGCGGCCTGGTGCAGGTGCCCGAGGGCCGCGAGATCCTCGCGCGCCAGACAGTGTTGGAGAATCTCGAGCTGGCCACCTGGGGCAGGCGGGACCGCGCCGCGGTCAGCAAGGACATCGAGGCCGCGATGAAGCGCTTTCCAATCCTGGGCGAGCGCCGGTCAATGCGCGCCGGCACGCTGTCGGGCGGGGAGCAGCAGATGCTGGCGATCGCACGCGGACTGCTCGCCAAACCGCGCCTACTGCTGCTCGATGAACCGTCGCTCGGCTTGGCCCCACAGATGGTCGATGAAGTGTTTGCGGCGATCGAGGAGATTCACCAAGAAGGGACGACAATCCTGCTGGTCGAGCAGAACGCGCTGCGCGCTCTCGCCATCGCCGACCGCGCCTACGTCATCGAGACGGGCCAGATCCTGCTGACAGGCAGCGGCGACGAGCTGCTGCACAACCCGGCTGTCAGGCGCGCCTATCTCGGTGGGTAGGCGGGGCT
>DATCPW010000192.1:0-11234 GCA_036569865.1 Candidatus Dormiibacterota bacterium | reverse complement strand
GCCGCGCTTCCACGAACCCGCCCAGATGATCGACTCGTGCACAACGGCGCCCGGCTCGACCTCCTTGTTCGGCCAGATCCGCACGTTTGGGTTGACGGTGGAACCCGTGCCCAGCACCACCTCGCTGCCGATGACGCTGCCTTCCTCGAGCAAGCAACCGTTCTTCACGGTCACCGAGCGGCACACAACAGCGCCCCGCAGGCGCGAGTTTTCGCCGATGTAGCTGTGGTCCCACGTGATCGAGTTCGAGACCTTTGCGCCTGAGTCGATGGTCGTGTAGCCACCAACCACGCAGGGCCCGTTGACCCACGCGCCAGCCCGCACTTTGGCGCCCGCGCAGATCAGTGCCGGTCCGTCGATGCGAGCGTGCGGAGAGACCTCTGCGTCGGGGTGGATCCAGATCGACTCCCCCGCCCTCTCCCCCGGGATGTCGACCTTGACGCGGCCCTCGAGGCAATCGAAGTTGGCCTTCATGTACGCGCTGTGGCTCCCGACGTCCTCCCAATAACCCTGGGCCACCCAGCCGAACACCGGCTCTCCCTGCTTCAGCAGCTTGGGGAACACGTCGCCTGACCAGTCGGTGTTCTCGCCAGCGCGAAAGAAATCGAACACTGCGGGATCGAGGACGTAGATGCCTGTGTTGGCGAGGTCGGAGATGACCTCACCCCAGCTCGGCTTCTCGATGAACCGCTGCACCGCACCGCCCTCGTCAACGACGACCACGCCGTACTCGAGCGGATTGGGCACCGGCTTGAGCACGATGGTGGCGAGGGCGCGACGCTCGCGATGGAAACGCGCGGCCGCGACCAGGTCGATGTCCGTGAGCGAATCTCCCGAGATGACGACGAACGTCTCGGTGAGCTGCTGGCGGGCGAGCATCACCGAGCCGGCGGTGCCGAGAGGCGAGTCCTCGACCGAGTAGGTGAGCGCCACTCCTTGCTCTGAGCCGTCGCCAAAGTAGTTCCGGATGGAGGCGCCCAGGTACTGCACGGTGGCCACCACGTCGCGCATCTGGTTGCGCCTCAGGTGCAGCAGGATGTGCTCCATGATCGGGCGCCCGGCGACGGGCACCAGGGGTTTTGGCTGACGACTGGTGAGCGGTCGGAGGCGAGAGCCTTCGCCCCCCGCCATGACTACCGCCTTCATGCCACAGTCATCGCAGTCGATACCATCGTAAGTCGATGTTGGAAGAACTCGACCAAGGCTTTTCGCTGCTGGACGAGCTGAACCAGTTCGCTCACGACCTTCTATGGACCTGGGAGCCTCGGATAGAGGCAGCCTTCCGCGTCCTCGATCCGGAGCGCTGGGAGGCCACCAGGCAGAACCCCGTCATGCTCCTCTCCCAGCTCGGTGAGCATGGGGTCGCGAAGGCCATGGAGAGCCCCGAGGCGCAGGCCGCCCTCGAGGAGGCCCGTGCCGCCTATCGCGAGTATTACGACCGGAGCCCAGCCTTCATGAACGCGAAGGCGCCCCTCGTGGTCGGCTATTTCTCGCTCGAGTTTGGCCTGGCCGAGTGCCTGCCGATCTATTCGGGCGGTCTTGGCGTCCTCGCCGGCGACCACCTGAAGGCCACCAGCGATCTGGGCCTGCCTCTCGTGGCGGTCGGGCTGCTGTACAAGCAGGGGTTCGGACGCCAGGAAATCGACGCCGCCGGCCGCCAGATCGAGATGTATACCGAGCACCGCGGCATCGACCTCCCTGTGCGGAAGGTCGAGGGCGTCGAGGTCGAAGCCCCCATCGGCGAGCGGACTGTCAAGATCGCGGTCTGGCGGGCGCAGGTCGGCAGGGTGCCGTTGTTCCTGCTCGATACCGACGTCGAGTCAAATCCTCCCGACCTCCGCGCCATCACCGACCGCCTCTACGTCCCCGAGCCCGACCGGCGGCTGCGGCAGGAGATCGTGCTGGGCATCGGCGGCGTGCGCGCGCTGCACGCACTGGGAATGGAGGCGGGCGTGTTCCACCTCAACGAGGGGCACAGCTTCCTGTGCGCGATCGAGCGGATCCGCGAGCTGCGCGCATCGCGGCGCATGACCCTCGAGGAGGCGCGGCTCGTCGCGCGCGCCGGAATCGTTTTCACCACGCACACTCCAATCGCCGCGGGCAGCGACTACTTCGAGCCGGGCTTGGTGTGGGACCTGCTGGGCCCATACCTCAATGAAGTGGGCATCAGCTTCGATCGGTTCATGGACCTCGGCCGGCAGCGCCCCGGCGACCCTCGCGAGCGCTTATGCACCACCTACGCCGCCCTGCGGCTCGCGGACCAGGCGGTCGGCGTGAGCCGGCTGCACGGCCTTGTGTCAAAGAGACTGTGGAAGGACGCTTGGCGAGGACTGCCAGAGGTGCAGGTGCCGATCGGGTCGGTCACCAACGGGGTCCATATGCCGACGTGGGTGGCGCCGGAGATCAGGGATGTGCTGAAGCGCTACGTCGGGCCGGACTGGTGGGACCTGGACGGCAACGATGGTCGTTGGGAAGCGGTGTTCGAGATCCCGGCCGCCGACCTTTGGTCGATTCACATGAACCTCAAGCGCCGGCTGCTCGACGTTGCGGGCAAGCGCTCGGAGCACACCGCCGACCTCGACCCGAACGCGCTCACAATTGGATTCGGCCGGCGGTTCGCTCCATACAAGCGAGCCAACCTCTTGCTTCAGGACTCGCCGCGCCTGACGAAGATGCTGCGCAGCGCCAAGCATCCGGTGCAGTTCCTCTTCGCAGGCAAAGCGCACCCCGCCGACCAGCAGGGCAAGGACATCGCCGCGGACGTCGTCGCTTTCGCACGCCAACAGCCGCGCGTCGTGTTCTTGAAGGATTACGACATCGAGCTCGCGGGCCACCTGGTGCGCGGCGCCGACGTGTGGCTCAACAACCCGCGCCGGTTCCTCGAGGCGAGCGGCACCAGCGGCATGAAGGCGGGAGCCAACGGGGTGCTCAACGTGAGCATTCTCGACGGGTGGTGGGATGAGGGCTACCGGCCGGAGCTGGGGTGGGCCATCCCTTCAGGCGCGACGCTGGACCGACAGGGGGTGGACGACCAGGCCGAGGCGGAAAACCTCTATCGCCTGCTCGAGCGCGATGTGGTGCCCGCGTACTTCGAGCGGGACGAGAACGGGATCCCGCTGCGCTGGGTGGAGATGATGCGGGCATCGATCCGGCACATCGCGACCGAGTTCTCCGCACGGCGGATGGTGATCGATTACTTCAACACCGCGTACGCGCCGGGGGCACGGCGGGTGGAGCAGCTGCGACTACTACCCGACTGGGGCGGCTAACAACTGCCTGGCTTTGGCCCACGGTTGGACACAAACATGCGTATTGGCGGCACTCGAGGCGCGCGGTTGAGCCCAAAAGTGAGGAATCCGGCCTTACTTCGCGATCGACACCCCGCGCCGCTCCCGCCGTGCGCCGATCCCGGAAAGATAGAGCTGCACGTATTTCTCGGCCGAGCGTGACCACGAAACATCCTCGGTCATCGCCCTGCGCACCAGCCACGCCCACAGCGACGGGTGCCTGTAAGTCTCCGCCGCTCTGACCACCGCGCCGAAAAACTGCCACGCGTCGTACTTGTCGAATCGGAATCCGTTGCCTGTGGCAGCCACCGGGTCGTAGTCCTTGATCGTGTCCGCAAGACCGCCCGTGGCGCGCACCACCGGGATCGTGCCGTAGCGCAGAGCGATCAGCTGCGCCAGGCCGCAGGGCTCGAAGCGCGACGGCATCCACAGCATGTCGGCGCCTGCGTACACGCGCTGCGCGAGCGCCGAATCGAATCCGATCGCCGCGGCCACCTGCTTCGGCCGCTCTGCGGCCCAACGGCGAAACATGTCCTCGTATCGCCGGTCACCTGCCCCCACCACCACCACTTGCAGGCCGAGGTCCAACAGCGCAGGCATCGCCTGCTCGACCAGGTCGAGCCCCTTGACGTCGTAGAACCTCGAGACCATCGCGCACAGCGGCTTGTCCGAATGCGCCAACTTCAACTCGGTCCTCAGCTCTGCGCGGTCCAGCGCCTTCGCCTCCGGCGCGAGCGCCGAGTAGTGATGCGCGATGTTCGGATCGTGCTCGGGATCGAAGAGCTCGTAGTCGATCCCGTCGATGATTCCGTGCAGCTTGTGCGCGTGCACGCGCAGCAGCTCGTCGAGGCCCTCGCCCATCTCCGGCGTCTGGATCTCCTTCGCGTAGCGCTCGCTGACTGTATTGACCACATCCGCGAAGTGGATGCCACGCCCGAGGAAGTTGACCACGTCATCGAGACCCGGAATGCCGGCGCGAAGCAGGCCCCACCGCTCCAGGCCCGCCAGCTGCAGAGCCCCGAAGCCGAACTTGCCCTGCTCCGCGACGTTGTGGATGGTGAGCGCAGTCGCAATCTCGCCGATCGGCCCTTCCGCATAGACACGCTCGATGAGGTTCGGCACGAGCGCCGCGAAGGCGTCATGGACGTGTATCACGTCAGGCATGAAGTCCAGTGGCTGAAGCATCTCGAGCAGCGCGCGGCTGAAGAAGACGGACCGCGCGTCGTCGTCGCCAAATCCGTAGATCCCTTCGCGGTCGTAGAGCGGCGGGCAGTCGACGAAGTAGACGGCGATCTCGCCGAGGCGGCCCTCGAAGATCGTGGCGGCGAGGGTCTGGGCGCCCAGCGGCACTTGCAGATCGGTGAGCACGGGCTTGAGGCCGTTTCGCGCGATGTCGATCTGCCGGTAGCGGGGTATCACGAGCCGCACGTCGTGACCAAGGCGGTGCAACTCCTTGGAGAGAGCGGCGGTGACGTCGGCGACGCTTCCCGACTTGGCGAACGGCACGAGCTCCGCGGTGGCGATCAACAGCTTCAAACGGCGCGACTCGGTGACCTCGACCGGCTGCGGATCACCCGGTATGCGCAGACCGAGCGAGCCGTTGGGCGGCACCTGCTCGATGTCATGGCCGTCCCGGCTCACCACGAGAGCGAGCTCCAGCGTGTCGCCTTCGCGCTTGGCGAGATGCGTGAACGGAACCGAAAGGAAGAACGGATCAGGGACCTCCCAGTCGGTCTCGGGCTCGGCCTTCGTCTGTGGCTCGACGACCCGCGCCACTGTGACTGCAGCGCCGCCTTGCGCTTTGGGCACGATCCGGATCACGTGCGCGGGCTCGAAGCCAAGCTCCGCCGCCGCCGCGACCGGCAGCGGTAGATCCAGGTTCCCGGTGCCATCGGCAGCAGGCGCGCCGGAGCAGTAGATCCAGAACTCGATGTGCTGCGCCTCGAGCTCAGCCGGCGTCCGCGGTGTGTCGATCCTGAAATACAGGCGCTCATGGTCGGAGCCGTAGAAGACGCGCTCGACCACGCCGGCCGGCCGGTGCAGGGCGCCGAAACCCGATCCGACCAGGTAGTAACCGGCGTGGCTCCATGACGGGTCCTTGATCGAGCTCGGGCTGATGCTGATCGAAGGCACGCCGCGCTCCGGAGTGCTGGCCCGCTCGATGATCGGCTGGAACAGGCGCGCCGGCGGGCGCTGCCCCATCAGCTTGTAGACGTTGCGCAGGTGCAGGCGGAACTGGTTGTCCCAGATGGGGTCCATGCCCGAGTCGTGCTTACGGCTGAACCACCAGAACCAGTCGCTGCCCTCCGTGATCAGGATCTCGCGCCAGGCCAACGCCGCTTGCTCCGATTCCTTGGGCCGCTGGCGCAGCTGGTCCTCGAGCCAATCGCGAGTTTCCGCCAAGAGGTCCCAGGCAATGTTGTGCTCGGGATCCCCGATCCACGTGTCGAGGCTCGCGCCGATCCAGCTGCCCGTGTGGAGGCGGTGCAGCTGCTGGCGTGCTGGATGTTCCGCGAGGAAATCGCTGACCGTGGTGGTCACGATGTCTTGCGACGCCTCCAGCTCGGTGTAGAGAGCGTTCAGAAAATCGTGGCCGTCGCGTGGATAGAACTCCCACGCGTTCTCGCCATCGAGCGCGATCACGGCCAGAAAGTCGCGGTCCTCCTGCTGCTCGCGGATCCGCTTGAGGCGCCCGACGAGGTCCCTTGCCGCGTCGATCGAGGACATGCGCTGGTAGTCGAAGCCGATGACGTTGGAAAGGTTGGAGTCGCGGAACACCATCGCCACCGACCTGCCCTCGCGATCAACGTGATGTGGCTGGTAGAGCCGCTCGGGCGACAGGTGGCCGTCGATGGACCGCGCCAGGACCTCGGCGTCGCTGATCATCCAATCGATACCCGCTTTCACCGCCATGCCGACGACGCTTTCCCCGACCGCCATCTCCGACGGCCACATCCCCGTCGGCTTGCGGCCGACCAACCGCTCGAACAAGCCCTGGCCGAGCTCGATCTGCCGGTCGGCATCCTCGCGGTGCGAGAAATGTCGCTCCGGCAACGGCAGCTGCGGATTCGCAGTGCGTGCCGAGTCGACGTGGCCCAGCAGCGGGAGGATCGGGTGGTAGTAAGGCGAGAAGGTCAGCTCGGCCTGGCCGCGGTCGGCCAGCTCCCGGTACTTCGGGATGACCAGCTGCATGATCTCCATCTGGGCCTTGAACAAGGGATCCTTGTCGGCTTCTGTGAAGTCGTGGTCCTTGCGCTTCAGCTCGGCGAGGCGCGGATCCGACTCGGCCCAGGCGGGGTCGCACCAAGCGAGGTTGAACCACACTTGCAGATCGCGTAGGTCGGCGGTCGTGAACTGCGCATCGACGGGCCGCGAAGCGAGCTCGAGGTATCGCGGCGACTGCTGCACACGCAGCGCACGCGGGGATTCGCGCATCCAGCGGAGCACGAACTCGCGCTCCTCACCCGACAGGTCCTCGGCATTGCGGCGGCTCAGATTCAGGAAGAGGTCTACCGACTCCTCCTTGCCGTAGTCCTCGATCTGCGCCAGCAGCGAGGGGACGAGGTTGAAGGTCGCCCGCACTTTCGGGTATGCGTCCAGCAGCGCCGGCATCTTGTAGTAGTCCTTGGCCGAGCGGAGCCGCACCCACGGCAGCAGGTACGTGTTGGTGAGGTCGTCCTTGTAATACGGCTGGTGCATGTGCCAGACGAAAGCAACGTGGAGAGGCTTCACTTGTTAATCATCCCAGTGTCGCAGGGGCGGCCGGGGTTCCCCCGGCCGCGACTTTGTCCCTATTACTCTCAAGCGCGGCCTGGAGAAACTCTTTAAACAATGGCCATCCATATTTCGGAAGGAGAGCATGAGAGGGAACCATCGGGGTTCCCTTTCATTGATTCGCCCAGTCGTCCAGGGCTCGAATGAAGTTCACGTACACACGTTGCTGCTCTCGCAGGATGCCCAGCGCGCCGAGCTCCCACCATTCATCCGGGGTGAAGTAAGCGCTCACCTCCGCCTCGGGGCCCAACTTGCTGAACCACTGGATGAGATGGAGATTGTCGGACTGCAACAACCACTTCGCGATCTCTACGAACCGCGGATCGCCGGTGAGTCTGGCCTTCGAGTAAGCGTGGTGCATCAAGCGGAAGATGCCCTGCTGCGCGTGGTTGCCGAGGAAGAACTCCATCCCACCCTCGCCGGCCCACGTCGTCCCGTACTCGTTGATCGGCACCTCGAAACCCCGATCGCCGAGCTCGGCGATCGCTTCAGACGGCAGCATCATCCGCACCTTTCGACTCTTTAACGCGGCTGCAAGCGCAGGTACGAATGTGAAGATTCCGGTGTTCGCGTGATGGTGCTCACCGAACGTCTCGAAGTCCCAGCCAAGCGTGACGACGTCGCCCCAGGCCTCGCGAATCCAGCCGGCGTAGCGCGCCGGCGTGAGTGGAAACTCGGACCAGCCGCGGTTGGAGAACCGATAACCGACGTCGTCGGAGAGGTCGCGATGACGCGGGAGAAGGGCCATGCGCTGCAACGGATAGCGATAGACGTGGGTCGGCTCCCGCCACCCCATCTGCCAAGGCCGGCCCTCCATGAATGCGCCCGTGAAACCACATTGCTGCAGCGCGAAGTAGACGTCGTTCGACATGAACATCTCAGTGGTGTCGGTCACCGTCACCGGTTTCTGAAACAGCGCCTCGAGACGCTCGCGCGCCTGGACCATCGCCTCCTTGAAGGCGAGGATGTCGACATAGAACAGCCATGAGTGGTAGGGCTCAACGCATACCACCTCTACGTTCGGGCTGGCGCAAAGCTGCTTGAACGAATCGAGCACCTTCGGTCCCCATGCCTCGGCCTGAAGCAAGAATGAGTTACTGAATCCGATCGACATCTTCCAGCCGCGCTTCGTCAGGTCGCGGAACATCTTGGCGGCCGGGATGTATGAGAACGTCGCGACCTTTTCGAAATAGCGCTGGTTCATGGGCTCGTCGAGCACGAAGTCGGGCATCGATTCCGCAGAGGTCTTCGGCGGGATGACCTGGGCCGGCAGCTTCAGCCGTCTCGGCTGATGCACGACCGTGTAGACGACAAGGTTTTCAGCCACGCGGTGAGGTCGTCTTACGCGGCGGCCGCTTTGTCGTCTTGGCCGCTGCGACCGGCTGCACGGCCGGCAGTCGCACCGCTTGCTGCGCCGCCGCGAACTCAGTTCGCAGCAGAAGCTGGTCGATGACGTTCTCCCACGTGTACTGGCGCGCGGTGACCCGGCCGCGCCGGCGAATCGCCGCCGCCAGCTGTGGCCTTTGCTTGAGCAGGTTCAGCTCCGTCACCAGCTCGATCGGGTCGTCTGTCTCCATCACCAAGGCGTTTCGGAAGGCTTGCGCGTAGTCCTCGCCCGTCGAGCCGGTCACCGCGAGGCCGCCGGCCGCCATCACCTCGAGGCCGACCAGGCCGAATGGCTCGTGGCTTGAGTTTGCGAGCACGGCATCGCTGGCACTGTAGATGACCCCCAGCATGTCGTCGGCGACGAAGCTCGTCAGGTTGATCACATCGGCGTCAGGGTTGTCACGAAGGATCGTGGCCAGGCCCGACGCGTCGGCCGGGGCTTTCACACCGACGATCGTCAAGCCCTGGTGCTCGGCGTGCGACAGCACCTGGCCTCCATGCGGCTCGCGACCGCCCCGAATCACGAGCTTCACGCGCGCGCCGTGCCGCTTCAGATAGCCCGCGGCGGAAACCGCCATCAGCCATCGTTTGTCTGGGTCGAAGCGGCCGATCTTGAAACAGAGATGGTCGGCGGCGGCGGCCGTCCGTATCTCGGCCACAGCCGCTGGGTCCGAATCATGGATCGAAGAACGCGGGATACCGTTTGGGATGACCATCGGGTTCTGGCCCGATTCCCACATCTTGAATTTCATGTACCGGCTGACCGTCGTCATTGAGGTCGCGAACGCGAGGGCCCCCCAGTTGATGCGATCGAATCCAAACGTGTTGTTGGCGTTCCACAACATGACGACGTGGTCGCGTAGGCCCCGGTAGTACAGGGAGTCGGAGATGAGGTTCATCGACGCCGCGGTATGCCACTCCTCTCCCAGCACGACGACGTTGCGACCGGAGGCGACCGTCGGAGCGATGACGTGGTTGATGAGGCTCAACGGCAGGCTCGAGTTCCAATCACGGACCTTCTCGTCCTCGCCGTCGTACACACCGCCGCGGTGGCGCGCTGATATCCACTGGGACCAGCGGCGGTAGTGGAGGCGTCCGCCTTCATGGGTCTCTTCGCCGGGCAGGTCCGGATCGCCGCAGAAAAAAAGATGGGTCTCGTAGCCGAGCTGCGCCAGCGTCCTGGAGAGACCTTTCACGCGGACCCCAAGCCCGCCGACGTGGCTGTACTCATCGGGACCTTCGAAGCTGAGGATCACGAAGGCCGTCGTCTGCGGCGAGAAGTTCACTTGCCTGCCCTCACCGCCTTGAGCGCCGCCGCGTGCAGCTCGGCGCTGGGCGAGCACAGCAATGAGGTCCGTGTTTCGAGGTTGCACGTGAGACCGCCCAGCGACTCGCCATGCACGTCGGTGGCCGTGCCACCGGCCTCGGCGAGGATCAGCAGGCTCGCGCTCATGTCGAAGACTCGCATCGGAACCGGCGCGCAGAAAGCGTCGAATGCGCCGGCCGCCGTATGTGCAATCGAAAGCGCCATCGATCCGAGGATGCGAACCTTGCTCGAGCTCGCTACCAACCCCTGCGCGGCCACGAGAGAGCGTGGGTTGCTCTCGAGCCCGATCAAACGGATGCGGCCGTGATCCTCCGGAGGCTGCACTTGCAGGGTTTGGCCATCCCGCCACGCTCCCTGCTTGCGGACGGCTTTCCATTCCTCGCCGTTGACAAGATTCAGGACGTAGCCGGCGACGGTATCGGCCACGGTCGGTCCGTCGAGCAGCGTAAGCATGAGTCCAAAGAATGGGAGTCCCTGCTTGGCGTTAAGGCTGCCATCAACGGGGTCGACGAGTACCAGGGGAAAGTCAGCGCCGAAGCTACGCAGTCCGATCTCCTCCGAGAGAACTGAGAATGTCTCGCGGTCGTCCGCTACCCCCTCCAGCCGGCCGAAGACAACGGCTTCTGCTGCCCGGTCGAGCTCCATCGTCCTGTCGCCACCGGCGCCAACGGTGAGCTGCGCTCGCCCTGCTTCAGTGCCGGCGAGCGGTAAAACGGTTTCGCGCACAGACGCGCCGATGCGCTGGAAGAGCGCGAGCCAGTCGGCTGGGCTCAGCGCGATCGACGCAAGCCGGCAGAAACTTTTGGCGTCTCAGGCAAGGTCGGCGCCACCCGAGAATTGCGGGTCGATCTTCCGGCGGCGGCGGCGGCGGCGCTCGACGGCGATGGTGGTGAGGAACGGCTGCTGCATGGCCCACACCTTCTCGATCAGCTGAGGAATCGGGATGCTGTGCGGTGCCTTGATTCCGAGCAACACGAGTCGCTCCGCCGCGGAATCGGTGAGCTCGGTCTTCTCGTGCAGATTCAACTGCTCGAGGGTTTCCAAGATGTCATCGAGCCGGCGCAGGACCTGCCGCCGCTCCTGATCTTCTCGTTGGAGCATCGAGAACAGCTTACTTGCTGGCGGCAGCGGTGAGGGTCCGGCTCACCTCGGCCGGACGCTCGAACTGGAGCCAGTGGCCGGCGCCCTCCAGCACCTCGAGCGTGTATTCGCCCTCAACGTGCTGCGCTGTCGCCTCTGCGGCGCTCCGACCGAGAGCGGGATCCTGGTCGCCCCACAGCAAGGTCGTTGGCATCGTGATCGGTCCGATGCGGATCGGAGTCTCCCATGCGCCGCCGCCGGCGACCAGGTTGGCGCGGTAATAGTTGAGCGCCGCGGTGAGGCGTCCCGGGCGGCTGAGCGATCGAGTGAAGTGGTCGATGACACTACGCGGGACCGCATCCGGGTTGGGTCCCAGCGAA
>DATCPW010000191.1:0-6451 GCA_036569865.1 Candidatus Dormiibacterota bacterium | reverse complement strand
GCGCTCGTCATGAAGGCGCTGCCGCACACGAACCCGGTGCACAAGGTGTCGATCATCTCCAGAGGCATGGCGCTGGGCTGGACCCTGAGCTTGCCGGAAGAGGACAAGTACCTCATCTCGCGCGATGAGCTGATGGACGAGATCGCGGGCATCATGGGCGGACGCGTGGCCGAGGAGATCGTCTTCGGCGACATCACGTCGGGGGCCGAGAACGACATCCAGAAAGCGACGCAGATGGCCCGCCGGATGGTGACGCAATGGGGCATGTCCGACAAGCTCGGCACCGTTGCTATGGGTCACCGCGAAGAGCTGGTGTTCCTGGGCCGCGACCTTGGCGAGCAGCGCAACTACTCGGAGGAGGTGGCTGCCATCATCGATGAGGAGATCCGCAGCATCGTGAACCACGGCTACCAGACGGCCAAGACCATCCTCTCCGGACAGCGGGACAAGATGGACGCGGTGGTCGAGCGGCTCAAGATTGTGGAGACGCTTGATGCGAAAGAGCTCGACGAGATCCTCAACCGCGCCGCGCCCGAATCTCCCGCCGCGGCATCCTCGACAGCTTCCTAAGACGCCCGGCACGCCGCGGCTGATCGTCGCGGGCCGGGGCAACCTCGGCCGTAGCCTGGCGGGTGGCCTGCGCGCAGCGGGTCACCCGGTTCGTTTGGTCAGCGCTCGAAAAGGACTCCCTGCCTTGGTTAGCAGCCTTGCACCGGCGCGGCCGGCAGTGATTTTTCTGACGGTGCCTGATGACGCCCTGCCCGCCGTGGCCGTGAGGTTGGCGGCGCTGGGTGAGGCCATCCCGACGAATGCCGCCTTCGTCCACTCAAGCGGTGCGCTGGAGCTGGGAGTCCTTGCGCCGCTCCGCCGGCGCCACTCAGTGGGCTCATTTCATCCCCTGCGGTCGTTCCCTGAGCCGGGCACGCCGGAGGCCTTCCGTGGAATCGTCATCGGGGTCGATGCGAGCAGCGAATCCCTGAGGCGGGTTCTGAACACGCTGGCCCGCGACCTGGGCGCCAAACCGAAGAGGGTCGACGACGCGCAGCGGGCTGTCTACCACGCGGCTGCCGTCTTCGCGTCCAACTACGTTGTGGCACTTCTTGCCGAGGCGATTCACCTGCTCGAGCACTCCGGCTGGACCGAGAAGGAAGCGGTCCTGGGCCTGGTGCCCCTCGCAGAAGGCGCCGTCGCCAACGTCCGCAGACGCGGCCCAGTCGCTGCGCTGACAGGTCCGATCCGTCGAGGCGATGCGGAAACCGTTGCGCGCCACCTGGGCGCCCTGGCCGAGCT
Organism: Candidatus Dormiibacterota bacterium; assembly: GCA_036569865.1. GTDB lineage: Bacteria > Chloroflexota > Dormibacteria > Dormibacterales > Dormibacteraceae > Palsa-872. The sequence goes on along the minus strand of DATCPW010000191.1, from coordinate 5,161 downwards.
CGATGCCCAGGCCGGAAGGGCAGGCGGGACGCGGCGCGCAAAAGGCGCGAGCCGGATGGGACCAATTGATCGCAAAACCGACCTTTATCGTATGCTCGGCGACGTCGTGCTCGAGATCGCCCAGCAGGCGGGTTTGAAGCCTGCGGCGGCCGAGCAAACGAGAAGGGCGCTGACCCGAAAAGTGGCAGCGACCCGAAGGAGACCTCGTAAATGACAACGGTCCTGGACGTCCAGAGATTCAAGGATGAAGGCCGTCGTTTCGCGATGCTCACGGCCTACGACTACCTCAGCGCGCAGATCCTCGACGACGCCCGTATTCCGATTCTCCTGGTCGGCGACAGCCTGGGCATGGTGATGCTTGGTTACCCGACCACCCTCCCGGTGACCCTCGACGAGATGATCCACCACGCCAAAGCTGTGTCCCGGGGCTCGAGGCAGGCGCTTTTAGTCGGCGACATGCCTTTCATGTCGTACCACGCATCGGTCGAGCAGGCGATCACGAGCGCCGGCCGCTTCCTCCAAGAGGGCGGCATGCACGCGGTGAAGCTCGAGGGCGGGGGCCGGATCGTCGAGATTACCCGGCGGCTCACCGCGATGGGAATCCCCGTCATGGGCCACCTGGGGTTGACCCCGCAGTTCGTGCATCAGATGGGCGGGTTCAAAGTCCAGGGCAAGAGCGAGTCGCAGGCGGCCCGCATCATGGCGGATGCAAAGGATCTGGAGCAGGCCGGCGCGTTCAGCCTGGTTCTGGAGGGCGTGCCCAACGCAGTCGCCACCCGCGTCACGGGAGCTGTCCGGATCCCCACGATCGGGATCGGCGCCGGGCCCGGAACCGACGGCCAGGTGCTCGTCCTTCACGACATGCTCGGCCTGACGAGCGGCAAGCCGCCCAAGTTCGTCAAGCGCTATGCCAACCTGGCGGCGGAGATCAGCAAGGCCGCCCAGCAGTTTGCCGAGGAGGTTGGCGCCGGTTCCTTCCCCGGCCCCGAGCACTCGTATTCGGCAAACGGCGCCGTCACCGGGCCGAAGGACACGCCAGAAAAGGAGCCCCGGGAAGAGGTCAAATACGGCGCCGGCTAGCGCGCCGATCGTCATCGACAACCCCGGCGAGATGCTCGAGACGTCGCGCCGGTGGCGTCGCGAGGGCCTTTCGATCGGCCTGGTGCCGACCATGGGCGCGCTGCATGCCGGCCACATGAGCCTCGTGGCCTGCGCTTGCAGCGACAACGACAGGGTCGTGGTGAGCATTTTCGTCAACCCGATCCAGTTCGGCCCTGGCGAGGACCTCGAGCGATATCCGACGACCTTGGACCGCGATCTCGAGATGCTGGAGAAGGCGGGAGTGGCGGCGGTTTACAAGCCCACAGCAGCCGTTATGTACCCGCCTCAGGCGACCTCGCGCGTGCGGGTGGGCGGGGTGGCCGAACCGCTGGAGGGAAGCTTGCGTCCCGGGCATTTCGAAGGGGTCGCCACCGTCGTTACCAAGCTTCTCGGCGCCGCCCAGCCGGATCGGGCGTACTTCGGACAGAAGGACGCCCAGCAGGCGGCCGTGGTCAAGCGATTGGCGCTCGACCTCGACACCGGGGTTGAGATCCGGGTATGCCCGACGGTTCGGGAGGCGGACGGCCTGGCCCTCAGCTCCCGGAACGCGTACCTGGAACCGGACGACCGAAAGGCGGCAGCCTCCCTGAGCCGCTCCCTACGCTGGGCGACCGAGGCATACGCGGCCGGCGAGCAAGATAAGAGCCGGCTGCGGCGGGGGATTCTGGACATCCTCGAGGCCGAGCCACTGGCCAGGGTGGCCTACGCCGAGCTGGTCGATCCTGAGACTTTTGGGGCGCCTGGAACCCTGGCTGTGCTGGCCGTCTGGATCGGAAAAACGCGTCTCATCGACAACCACGACCTGGCCCAGCCTTTTCCTGGGTAAGTCGGATTTCTGCGGTACAATTGCGGTTCGTTACTGGCGGAGGCCGATTTGACGACCAACACCACACCAATAAACCTTAGGGGGAATGCGCGTTGTCCAATGAGTCCGGTGCTGTCCTGACTGAACCAGAGGAGGCTACCGAAAGAGACTCATCCAACCCGATGACGATGGAGGACTACCTCCATTACGAATCGGAGGCCTTCAAGACCCCCAATCATGGGGACATCGTCGACGGCATAGTCGTTCGTGTCGACGCTGACGAGGTGCTCGTCGATATCGGCGCCAAGGCCGAAGGCGTCATCTCGAGCAAGGAGCTGGGTCTCCGCGGCGAGGCTGATTCGGTCGGCCTCGAGCCAGGGGACCAAATCAAGGTCTACGTCCTCCAGCCTGAGAACGAAGAGGGCAACGTCGTCCTCAGCCTTAGGCGGGCGCGAGCGGAGACCACCTGGATCGTCGCTGCCGAGAAGCAGACCGACGGCTCAGTCATCGAAGCTGACGTACGCGAGCAGAACAAGGGCGGCCTGATCGTCAACGTCCTGGGTCTGCGCGGATTCCTGCCCTCGAGCCAGGTCGCGCGCGCTTACGCCGGCAGCCTCGAGTCTCTGGTTGGGCAGCGGATCCCCGTCAAGATCCTGGAGGTCAACCGGAAGCGCAACCGGCTGATCGTCAGCCAGAAGGCGGCCGAGGACGAGGATCGAGCGCGAAAGCGCGAAGACCTGTTCAGCCGGCTGCTGACTGGCACCACGGTCAAGGGCACCGTTTCAGGCATTACAAGCTATGGGGCATTCGTCGACATCGGCGGCGCCGACGGGCTCATCCACATCTCAGAGCTCTCGTGGGACCGCGTGTCCAAAGTCACCGATGTGCTCCAGCTTGGGGACGAGGTCACCGTGAAGGTGATCAAGCTCGACCCCGAGCAGACCCGCATCTCGCTCTCGCTCCGGCAGCTCCAGCAAGACCCGTGGGAGAAGCTGGTCCAGTCGATGCCCATCGGCTCGATCGTTGAAGGCCAGGTCACCAAGACCAAGAAGTACGGAGCCTTCCTGCAGATCATGGCCGGCATCGAAGGCCTTCTGCATATCTCTGAGCTCTCTTGGGATCACGTCGAGCGCACCGAGGACGTTCTGAAGGTGGGGGAGACCCTGCAGGTGAAGGTGATCGGGATCGACACCGCACGGCGGAGGATCTCGCTCAGCCTGAAGCAGCTCTCGGCACCGCCCGCCAACCTGGCAGCGGCGCGGACTGACCACCGGGCGGACGAGGACGAAGACGTGGAGGACGAGTAACCAGTATGAGAAAGGACCAGTCGGTCCTCTCTCATCGCCAGGCGCTTCGCGCGTGGCTACTCTCTCCCCCGGGATTGGATTAATTTACGAACTAGTTTCTCCACGCCACGGCTTGGTGTCGGAAGGGACAAAGTCATGGCCGGGGGGACCCCGGCCAACCCTGCGACGCTAGCCCAATATGAGGAAGAACCAGTCGGTTCTCCCTGCATCGCGCGTGCGGCTTCGCCGCAGGGCTGCCTCCCGCGACCGTGTCGCGGGGACCCCAGAGGTAACAAAGTCATGGCCGGGGGGACCCCGGCCAACCCTGCGACGCCAGCCTTGACAACGAGATCGCGCGCCGTACAAGCGCCTCTCCGGTCAGCCTGAGGCCGGCGCTCCTATGCCCGCCAGCCTGTCTTTCGCGGGACGGTAGAAGGGGTCGATCGTGAGGGCCATCCTGTAGGCGGCGCGCGCCTCGGCCGAGTGGCCCAGCCGCTGCTCGGTGTCGCCGATGTCGACATACAGCTGTGGATCGCTCTCACCGAGCTTCCCAGCCAGCTTCATCTGGTCAAGCCCGCGTGAGGTCGACCCGCTCGCGACCAGGCCTTCGCCCAGGATCCAGTGATAGCGCGCCTGCAGGGGATCCACGACGACCGACAGGTCGGACCGGCTCTGGTAGTACCAGATGTCGGCCAGCACAGGCATGGCGGCCAGCCACACGACGGCGACCGCCAACGCCATCGCTCCGAGGCCGGCGGCGGCTCTCCGCACGGCATTCTGCCCGTGGCTCGCTGGGACGGGCGAGTCCGTTTCGGTCTCGGCCGCCCTCACGGCTGACCAGGCGGTGCCCGCCAGCAGCCAGAACGCGCCCGTGGCGGGAACCCAGTCGAAGTTGAAGACCACCCAAACGCTGTAGCCGATGCACCCGGCGGCCAGCGGCCCGACCGATTCGACGAACCGCCAGCGCCAGAAACCGCGAAATAACGTGAGCAGGACCCACGCCAGCGCGCCAAGCCCGAGAAGGCCCTGGGTGGCCGCAACGTCAAGTGGTCCCGAGTGCGCACGGTCGACTTCGGGTGCCCAATCGCCACTCAGGAACCTTCCGTAGACGAGCCCGGTCGCATCCTCGCCCCATCCGGTCAGCGGCCGGGCGGCAATCATGTGGATCGCGTCAGGCCATAGATGAAGGCGGGCTGGGCCGGGGTCGTCGTTCAGGAGGCGCAGGGGCGAGAAGACGATGAGCATGAGTCCCGCGGCCACGACCGCCAGTGCAACAGCCCCGCCGATGAGCGCCGTCCTGCCTCTGAGCATGAGCGCGATCACCGCAAGGCAGCCGGCGAGCGCGCCGAGGCCACCACTCCGCGAGGTCGTCGCCAGGAGAGCGCCGGCCATCAGGGCCAGGGCCAGCCACCAGAGAACGCCGAATCGTGGGGCGCGCAAACCTCGGGCGAATGTCAGTGGTATCGCCACCGCCAGCAAGGCGCCCAGCAGGTTGGCGTTGCCGAGGTTGCCATCCGGCCGGTAGTCGATGGCGTGGTTGAGAAGGAGGACCTCCTGGCCAAGCGCCTGAAGGGAAGCGATTGAGGTGCCGATGACTAAAGCGGGGATCACGCGTTCCCGCGATGCTCGGTCGCGCAGCAGCCAGACCGGCACCGCCAGCAGGCCCAGGTAGGCAAGCCTGATTGGAAGCGATTCGTAGCGGGTATATGACCCTTCCAAGCTCACCGGCCACGAAATCGAGAAGGCAAAGGCAAGGAGGGCGGCGGCGGTCGCAGCGATCAGCGGCAGTCGCAGCCGGCCCAAGCCAGGTGTGGCGGGTAGCAGGAGTGCCAGGCCGCAGCCGAGGCCGGCGCCGGCGATGACAATGGCGGCGCGCGGCAGTATGTAGGAGTCGACGGCGACGGGTATGAAGACGGTTGGAAGTGCCAGGGCGATCGCCGCGGGGAGGAAACCGCCGAGGCGCTCAAGT
>DATCPW010000190.1:0-8879 GCA_036569865.1 Candidatus Dormiibacterota bacterium | reverse complement strand
ATGCCGTTTGCAGTGTCGAGGTGGGCGTACGGATCCTGCGGAGCGAAGCGCTCGTAGGTGTGGTCGTGGCTGCTCAGGACAACGTCGGCATGTGCCGCATAAAGCGCCTGCCAGAAGTACAGCGAGTTGCCGTTGGCGCGGCCCCCGGAGCTGTATAGGGGAATATGCCAGTAAGCAAGGGTGCACATGTTGGCGTGGGCGGCCAGATCCGCAACCAGCCACGTGCCCTGGGCACTGCTCGCCGAGCAGCCGCCGGCGCTGCTGCAGTTGCTGTTGAGGGCGATCAGGTGCCAGGTGCCGATGTTGTAGCTGTAGAAGCCCTGGGACGCGAGTCCGGCCGCTGCTCCGAAGTACTGAAAATATCCAAGCCCTTTGCCCGTGGGATCGCAGTCGGTCCCGCCCGACGTGAGGTATTCGTGGTTGCCGACCGAGGGGTGGGTGATCCCCTTCACCCGACCCCAGCTCGCGTCGTAAGACTGCATGAAAGCCTGGTACCCGCCGCAGTAGTACTGGTTGTCACCGAGCGGGAGGATCGCCGAGAAGCCGCCGTTCACGAGCATGTTGGACGTCTTCATCGCGTGGCATGAGCCAGACGTGCCGTTGCCCCCGTTGTAGCTCGAGCTCGTCGGATCGCACGCAATGTCGCCGGCGGCGGCAATAACAGGATCCGTGACTGCCGACACCTGGAGAGGGTTGGCGGAATCGAGTCCCAACGGCACCACGAGGACGCCGACACCCACTCCCAAGAGGAGTGCCAAACGGACCCGCCGACCGAGTGCGGGTGGGCGCGACCTCACTGTGCCTCTTCCTCCCTAACTGGACATGGCATATTCGAATGTGCCGCCTCAATGCCAGGTCTCGCGGCAACGGGACCAGGTTGCGATGGATGCCACAGAGGTGCGGGCGCTGCAGCCGCTGTGAATTGGACCACTGGCAGGCCCTACAGCGCAATGGGCGTGACTGGCAACCCGTAGGCGTTTGTCCCAGGTCTCGGGACTTTAAACTGGAGCCCGCCGCACGTGTTTTGTCGGCTCCAGCGTTCGGCTCTTAGGCGAAGGTCAGCTCGGTCATGATTTCGATCGAACCGCCGATGCTTTTCGCAACAGGACAGCGGCTGGCGTGGAATGCGTGCGACCGCTCCGCCGCGTCTCGCTTGTCATCCGGGCACCCAATCAACGTGTAGCGCACGCGGATTCGCTTGATGACGAGGACCTTGTCCACGACGTGGACATCTCCCTCCGCCTCGGAGCTCAAGCGGCCTTCGCTCGCATCGATTCCGCGCGCCTCCAGCGCGCCGCCAAGGGTCCCCGTCAGTCAACCGGCGGCGGCTGCGACGACGTAATCGAGCGTCGTGGCATGGTCCGGATACTGCCCAAGGGCCGTGCCGTAGTGCTCGCGTACCTCGTCATGAGTGCCGAACAACACAGGTTCTGGCTCAGCCGGGAGATACGCCCTGCGGATCGGACCGTGTTCGCGAACGACTTTGACTTTCGAGACGTACGTTGGCCCGTCGGGCTCCTCGGCCACTCGATCAGGGCGACGGGATGATGCCGGGGATCACGTATGCCTCGATCATCGCAACCACGCCGACCAGGCTGGTCAGGATGAGGCTGTAGCCGATAACGCGGCGGAAGATTGCACCTTCTGACCCGACCTTGTTGACCCCGGCTGCTCCAACCGACAAGTTCTGCGGGCTGATCATCTTGCCCATCACACCGCCCGACGAGTTGGTGCCTGCCGTAAGGATCGGGCTCACGTTCCCGAGCTGCTGGGCCGTCTGCGCCTGCAACGGACCAAACAAGGTGTTCGAGGAGGTGTCGCTGCCGGTGAGGAAGACGCCGAGCCAGCCCAGGAACGCCGCCACGAATGGGAAGATGAAACCTGTCTTCGAGAGCGCGATTGCCATGCTTGACGTCATGCCTGAGTAGTTCATGATCTGGGCGATCGAGAGGATGAATGCGATGGTCACGATTGGCAGCGCGAGCTGACGGAGCGTCCTCCCATAGACGGCGAGGAAGTTGACCTTTGAACCCCTGAGCCTCATCAACAGGAATACGATCAGCACCGCGTAGAGGACCAGCGAGCCGGCTGCAGCCAGGAAGTTCCAGTCGAACGTAAGCGGGTACTCGGTGGGGGCCGAGGCGATCGGCTTCTCACGGAATATCAATGAGGCCGGCTTGCCGCCAACAATCTCATATGTACCTGGCCAGTAAAAGTTCCAGTCGGGAAACTTGAACGCCTGCCGGTCCTTGGTCGGGTCGGGCCCAATCCACGGCTGTGGGCAGAGCTTGAACCCGGGCGTCCCACACTTCAGGTCGGCTGTGATGTTGGCCGGCGCAGCCAGCGCTGTTTTCGGATCGTTGACAGGGTGGCCGGAGAAGAAGGGGAGGTTGCCCATCTGGCCCACGAGGATGACGACGACAAGCACCACGTACAGCCCGAAAGCACCCCAGACACGTCCTTGAACATCCACCTTGGAATCGTCTGGAGCGGGCATGTCGACTGCCGCCGCCGGCAGGCCTGTCGCAGGGCTGATAGGACTTGGCCTGACTGCACCCGCGGTCTCGTGGGCGAACTGCCAGACGCTCGCCGGCCGCCAGAACCTGAGGAGCAACGCAAGGCAGCCCATCGAGACGAGGGCCGCCAGGATGTCGGTCAACTCCGGGCCGACGAAGTTCGACACGAGAAACTGAACCACCGCAAAGGAGATGCCTGTGACCAGGACCGCCGGCAGGATCTCGCGCATCTTCCGCCAGCCGGCCAGCACGACGATCAGGTAACCGGGGATGAGGACCGAGAAAATTGGCAGCTGGCGCCCGACCATCGCTGAAAGAGCCAGCGTCGTCGAGGTCACATCCTTGTGCAGGATTGGGGCTACGAGGCCACCAAGCGTGACGATCGGGATTCCGATCGAGCCGAAAGCCACAGGTGCCGTGTTGGCGAGCAAGGCGAGGACGGCGGCCGTCACCGGCTCAAAGCCAAGGCTGGCCAGGATCGAAGCGGTGATTGCCACCGGCGCGCCAAAGCCGGCGATGCCCTCGAGCAGCGCGCCGAAGCTGAAGGCGATGAGCAGCGCTTGCAAGCGGCGGTCCTCGGTGAGCCGGGTCAGCGAGCGCTTGATGACGTCGAAATCGCCACTTGCAACTGTCAGGTTGTGGAAGAAGACCGCATTGAGCACGATCCAGCTGATGGGCCACAGACCGAAGGCCATACCCTCAGTCGCGGTTCCGAACGTCACCCCGAAAGGCATTCCCCACACCAGCCAGGCAAGGACGAAAGCGGTCGCCATCGCGCTGATCGCGCAGATCCAGGCCGGCAGGCGAAGGACCGCCAGCATGATGAAGAGCACGTAGAGAGGGAGGCCGGCGACGAGCGCAGAGAGCAGGATGTTGCCGAGCACCGGCTGATAGCCCTGGTGAAAAGCCAGCAGTATCCCCATCGTTTCCCCCCCAACAGCAGCCGACGACTGACCTGACCAGGAAGATTCAACTCCTGTCTTGCAACATTTGCAAGCCAAGCGGCCGGCTTTCTTTAGGGAGCCGGCGGAGCCACCACCTGCGCGACGGCGCTCTCGATCGATGCGATCGGCACGTCGCCGATAAAGATTTGCGCCACAAGACCGGCCCTGTTCACCAGGACGTTGACCGGTAGCCCGACGTCCACCCCATAAGCCGTGGCGATCGCCGCACCTGGGTCGATCACGGACTGCAGCGTCACGTTGACGCCCGCGAGGTACTGGCGCATGCGGTCGTTGCCCGTCTCCCTGTAATTCACGGCAAGCACCTTCAACCCGTCTGAGCTGTGACGCTGCTCGAGCCCCTGCAGGGCCGGCAGCTCCTCCTTGCACACGGTGCACCAGGTCGCCCAGAAGGTGAGCAGCACGGGGCGCGATCCGAAGTCCGACAGGCCGACCTTGTTGCCTTGCAGGTCGTACGAGGTGAAGTTCGGGGCCGCCTCGCCGACGCGCGCATGGCCCGCGCCCACCCACACGGGGTTCGAAGAACGGTCGGCGATCACCATCGCCACGCCTGTAGCCGTCGCGGCCAGCACGACCAGCACCGGCAGCGCGAGAGCCCACGCGGGCACCCGATGCCCTGACGGCCTTTGCGCGCCGGATCGAGCTATCGCATTCAGAGTGGCACCGCCGCCGCAAGTGCCGCCGCGACGAACAGAAGCGCGAGGTAGGCCAGCGAGTAGTGGAACAGCGCCATCGCGGACGCGCCGTCCCGCCGGCGCGATGCGCGTCCCGCGAGCCAGAGAAAAACCGCCCCGAGCGCGATGCACGCCACTGCGTAAACGGGTCCCAGCCACACGATCGGAAGGGCGCTGACGCCGAGCATCAAAAGTGAATAGAAGAGGATCGACCGGCGCGTCCGCCTCTCACCGGCGACGACGGGAAGCATTGGCACCTTGGCGGCTGAATACTGCCTGCTGAGGAGCAAAGCGAGCGCCCAGAAGTGGGGCGGCGTCCAGAAGAAGACGATCGCGAAGAGCGCCCAGGCAAGCGGGTTCAATGAGCCGGTGACAGCGGCCCAGCCAACCAGCGGTGGAAAGGCCCCGGCGGCACCGCCGATGACAATGTTCTGCGCCGTCGACCGCTTGAGCCACATGGTGTAAACGAACACGTAGACCAGCCCGCCGGCGAGGGCGAGAGCGGCCGCCAGGCGGTTGGCCGTGACGGCGATCAAGGCCACGCCCCCGAGGCCCACCACGATTCCGAATGCGAGTCCGGCAGTGGGGCTGATCCGGCCCGCGGCAATTGCTCGCCGCCGGGTGCGCGGCATCAGCTGGTCGATGTCGCGGTCGAACCAACAGTTTATGGCGCCCGCGCCGCCGGCTGCCATGGCGCCTCCGACCAGCGAACCCATAACCACTCCTGGTGCTGGCCAGCCTCGGGCGGCGACGATCATCGCGCTGAGCTCGGTGACGACCAGCAGCAGGATGATCCGGGGTTTGAGCAGGGCAACGTAGTCGCCGGCGATCTCGAGCCACGACGCAAGCAGAGGGCGCGGCGAGGCGGCGATCTCGGACTTGACCTGGGCCTCAACCGCCATGGGCTTGCCCCCTTTCCACGCGCCCACTCAGCTCGCCGCGACGGTCTTCCTCGGCGAGCCACTGGAAGAGGAAAACGATCAGCGCGATCGAGTAGCTGATCGCGCCCGGGACCCACATCATTCCACCGCCCAGCTGTTGATCCGTCAGGGCAGAGATGCCGCCTGGCCGCGACGGCAGCAGCGCATATGAGTAGAAGGGGACGGTGGCAAAGGAAAGGACCCCGGCAAGGCCCCACGACTGCACCATCGCTAAGAAGACGTAGCCCGCCCGCGCCAGCGTACCCAGCGGCGCGCGGAAGGGACGCTGGTCGATGAGGTGCGCCCAGAACGCGATCCCGAGCACGAGGAACAGCGTGTGCTCGAGATGGTGCACGAGGTGGTTGCTCAACGTCAGGTCATACATGGGCGGCAGATGCCACAACCAGAGGTTGGCTGCCGACAGCACCCAGATCACCGACGGTCGAGACACCTGCTGATAGAGAGCGCGCAGCCAGGCCAGCCTCGGGTACAGAAACAATGGGCGCGCGACTGACCGACGAAGTCGCAGCGGTAGTGCGCGCCACATTCGCGTCCACGGCGAAGCGAGAGCCAACAGTGGAGCGGCCACGACCATCAGCAACAGGTGCTGGACCATGTGGACCCAGAACAGCTGGCGCGCCAGCATCTCGATGGGGCTCTGAAGTGCGACAAGAATCGCCAGCAGGCCCAGCCAGAATGCGGCCACACGCCACCGCCCGGGCGAACCATGCCGATGGGACAGGCCGATGCCCCCGATCACGTAAAGGACTGCGGCCAGCTCGACAGCGATGAGCACGACGGGCTCGAACGGCCAGGAAGAGAGGACCCCTAACCCCAGGGGCATCTCAGTAGAGGAAATACAGGACTAGATAGGCGACCAGGCTTACGCCGGCGAGAAAGATCATGAAATAGCCAAACGCGACAGCCGACGCAGGCCGCGCGACAGTGTCGCCCGTCGGATTCGCCTGGTGGACGTGGGTGCCGAGCCACAACAGAGCGCCGACTACCTGGACCATCAGCGCGCCCTTGAGGCCGACGAAGACGCTGGGGTAACCATGGCCGAGCGTTGGGTCGAAACCGAGGTTCTTCAACTCGTAGATCTGGAACCCAACCGCGACCACGCCGATCACCAGCGCCGCCCAGAACAGCAGTCGCGCGGTCGCCGAGTTCCTGACGACGGAGCGCGCAGCAACGAAGACCAGGCCGGCGCTCACCACCAGCAGCACCACGATGATCCCGCCGATGTAGCGCCTTGGGTGGAAGATCCATGGCGACATCCACTGGTTGTCGTTGTTCAGCGCCTTGAGGTAGAAGAACGCAAAGAAGAAGGCGACGAAGAAAAGGGCGTCGGCTCCTATGAACATCCACATGCCGACACGGGTGAGGCCGGCGTCCACTTCCGGCGCCCACTCAGGCGCACTCGCGACAAGGTTCGGCAGGCCGCGGGAGTGCTGTGCGTGCTGGCTCATGAGGGCACGGGCTCCGCGCCAAGCCCACCAATCCGGCCGGACTCCTCGCGGTCAGACGGTCCGCCGAGGTCGACTACCGGTTTTGCCGCGGGATTGCCGTAGTCGTAAGGGGGCCCTGTGAAGACTGGGATCTTCTCGAAGTTACGGCGGCCGAGCGGGGTTGGCAGCATCCATTCGATCGAGCGGACCTGCCACGGATTCGCCGGCGCCACCTTGAAGGTGAAGAACCACGACCAGATGATGTTGAAGGCGAAAAACAGCATCGAGGCGAACAGAATGTAAGCCCAGACTGAGACCCAGTCGTTGAGGGTCTGCAGGTTCACCGCGTAAGTCGACACCCGCCGCGGCATGTCCAGCAACCCGGCAGCGAAGAGGGGCATGAACGCCAGGTTGAACGCTATGAACATCCACCAGAAGTGGATCTTTCCAAGCGTCTGGTTGAGCATGCGGCCAGTCATCTTCGGGAACCAGTAATAGGTCGCCGCGACGATGGCGAAAATCTCGCCGCCCACGATCGTGAAGTGGAAATGCGCCATCGAGAAGTAGCTGCCGTGCAGGGTGACGTCGCTGGGCACGTCGGACAGAAATACCCCTGACAGCCCGCCGATGAGGAAGTTGAAGAGGAAGCCGAGGCAGAACAGCATCGGCACCGTCATCGAGATACGCGCCCGCCACAGCGTTCCGAAAGCAACCAGGAACACGATGCCGGTCGGGATCGAGATCATCTCAGTCGAGAACATGAAGAAGGGTCGAAGAGCTGGGGCGACGCCACTCATGAACAGGTGGTGCTGCCACACGAACCAGCTGAGCAGGGTCACGCCGAGCAGCCCGACCACTGCAGTCCTGTACCCCCACAGCGGCTTTCGCGCGAAATGCGGAATCAGCTCCAGCACGATGCCGAACGCAGGCAGGATGAAGATGTAGACCTCAGGGTGGCCGAAGAACCAGAAGAGGTTCTCCCACAGGTATGGGCTACCGCCGGCGGACGAGATGAAGAAGGTCGTGTCCATCGTCCGGTCCAACGACTGCATGACCAGGCCGGCCGCCAGGATGGGCGCGGCGAAAGTGCCGAGGATTGAGGCGGAGAACACGCCCCAGACGAAAATCGGCAGCCGGGTCCATGTCATCCCTGGGGCGCGCAGCTTGATGATGGTCGTCAGCATGTTGACGCCGGACACGACCAGGGCCAGGCCGATCAGCGTGAACCCAACGATGTAGCTGTCGAAGCCCTGGTCCGCCTGCTCCGAGAGCGGCGTGTACCCGGTCCAACCGGTCTGGAAGCCGCCGAAGATCGGCGCCGCGAGCAGGATGATGATGGCCGGCGGCACCAGCCAGAACGACAGTGCCTCGAGCCGCGGGAAGGCCATCCGGTTGGTCCCGATCATGTAGGGCACGAAGAAGTTGCCGAACGGACCCACGATGGCCGCGCTCGCGACGAAGACCATCATCACGCTGTGCATGCTGACCAGCGTCAGGTACTTGTCTGGCGCGACGATCGGTGGGTCGGGGACGAGCAGGCTGGTGCGAATCAACATCGCTCCGATGCCGCCGAAAAGCATCGCCATCAACATGGCCACCAGGTACTGGACGCCGATCACCTTGTGGTCGAGGCTGAGGTTGAGGTATCTCCAAACGCCAGCATGATCGTCGCCCGCGGGCTGCGGTGTTACGCGCCAGCCGAACAAGCGCGCCAATGGATAGTTGGCGAAGCCGATGCCGACCAGGAACATGATCGAAGCGAACGTGTATCCAACGAGCACGCCGGTGTTGCCCGCGTCGTTTAGAAGGAAGCTGTTGCCCAGCTGGACTCCGGCCCAGTAGCCGACGGCCGCGAGCACGATGGCCGTCAGGATGTTGGTCGGGATGACAATCCGGCGTTCGCTGCTCTGAATGATCGAAGGACCGTCGTCGACGATCGGCGCTACTGCCATTGTCAGGACCCCTTGACCGGTGGGTGGGGGAAGTAGGTTGGGGAGTACGGCGGCAGCTTGAGATCGGCGCCGTCCTTCTGCACCTGGGCGATCCACGTCGCGAAATCAGCCTGCGACACGACCGCGCCATTGGTATCGGCCATGTGGCCGTGCCATATGCCACAAAGCTCCGCGCACCTGACTGTGAACGACCCTGTGCGAACAGTGCTCACATAAGTGATGTTGTCGGCACCAGGGTTAGCGTCCGCTTTGATTCCGAGCTGATACGCCCAAAACGAGTGAAGGACATCGGTCGAGGTCACGTGGAACTCGATGTTCGTGTCGACGGGCAGCATTAGATGCAGCGATTCCGCTCCACCGAAATCCGGGTATCGGTACGTGAACCACCACTGCTGGCCGATGACCTG
>DATCPW010000189.1:0-20780 GCA_036569865.1 Candidatus Dormiibacterota bacterium | reverse complement strand
GACAGGGCGGGAGGAGTTGGCGTGGCGGCGGGCGGCGTGTACGCGGGGGTATCCACCGGAGTGCTGACGGGTCCCGAGTTCCAGGCCGGCTGCGCCGGAGCCGAGTGCGATTTTGGAGGGGGTGGCGCGACCGGAGGGCTCGCGTAGGCCGTCGCCTCGTAGGTCATCGCCGGGGCAGCAGCTGCGGTTTCCTCGACGGCATGGCCCTTGTCTGCTTTCTCGCCGCGCCTGCCAGGTGCGAGCGTCCGCTGGCGCGCCGCGCGAACCTTGTGCTCGATCTGGGAGCGCCGGGCCGAGTACATGGAACGCTTCTCGACGGCCTTGTGGCGCATGACGAAGACGACGGCCACGATTCCGATCACAGCTACCGCGGGTCCTATGAGAAGGAGCATTGGGGCCGATTATCGGCGATCGGTGCTATGAGGTGCGAACCTAGAGCGACACCATCTCTGTGTGACAATCGCAGCCGTGGCCCTGTACGACCGAATTCAATCCGATCTGGTGGAAGCACGGCGCCGCCGTGACGACCTCGGCTTGAGCACACTTTCGCTGCTAAAGAGCGAGCTGGTGAAAGCAAGCAAGGAAACTGGGGCGGGCGCGCTTGACGACGAGCTCGTCCAACGGGTCGCCCGCAGAGAGGTGAAGAAGCGGGAGGAGGCGATCGACGTCTACCGAAAAGCAGGGCGCGAGGAGTCGGCCGTGCGCGAGGAGGCCGAGATGGCCGTGCTTCGTGGCTACCTTCCCGCTGCGATGAGCATGGATCAGGTCGAAGCGGAGGTCCAGGCTGTCATCGACGAGCTGAAACCTGAGGGCCCCAAGGCGTTCGGGGCCGTGATGAAAGCAGCGACGGCCCGGCTGGCGGGTAGGGCCGAGGGAAATCAGGTCGCAGCCGCAGCGCGCAAATTGCTTGGCTCCTAGGCGCAAGAAGGCACCGCCCCTTCCGAGGCTGCCGCCCGGCGCGCGCACCCGGGCGAAGCTCACGTATGAACGCCTGAAAGAGGCCTATCCGGCGGTCACGGAGCTTGCGCACCAGGATCCATACCAGCTGTTGATCGCCACGATTCTTTCTGCTCAGACCACCGACCGTGCTGTGAATCTGGTCACGCCTGAGCTTTTCAGGCGCTACCCGACCGCTGAGGATCTCGCCGCGGCGGACCCCGCGGTGGTAGAGACGCTGATCAAGCCCACAGGCTTTTTCCGCGCGAAGACACGCTCGATCATCGGCGCGAGCCGCAAGCTCGTTGAGCTGTACGACGGCAAGGTGCCGAGCAACATCGACGACCTGGTCAAGCTGCCGGGCATCGGGCGCAAGACGGCAAACGTGATCCTCGGAGTCGGTTTCGACGTGCCGGGCTTCGCGGTCGACACCCACGTCAAGCGCTTGACCAACCGGCTCAAGCTCACGTCCTCGAAAGACCCGGTGAAGATCGAACGGCAGGTCTGCTCGATCGTGCCGAAAGAGGAGTGGACCGGGCTGTCGCTCCGCCTGATCCTCCATGGGCGGCGGATCTGCGTTGCCCGCCGGCCTAAATGCGAGGAATGCATCTTGAACGACTTTTGCCCGTCGTCAAGAACCCGTCCGAAACCCACGCGACGCCGCACAATCGCGTAGTTCCGAAGCGGCTGATACGGCCAAAAGGGCACGAATGGTCGGAATCCGCGCGATTGAATTAGCCAAGAGGGCACCGAGGGTGGTGGTTTACCCGAGCCGTCCATGGCGTATCGGATCGTCGCCGCATGATCCTCAAACCGCCTCCCGAGCCCGAGCAGCTGTCGCTGCTGAATTAGCATTCGCGCATGCGCAGTCCTATCGACGTGCTGTCCGGCAGGGTTGGCGGGTTCACCACGACGGAGGTGGCCCGGCGCACCGTGCCCTGTTACAAGCACGTCATCGAGAAGGATGGAGAGCGCTTGGCTTTGTGCGTCCTGGTCGACTCGGGGAAGCTCTATCGATTTCCGTTCGAGGATGTAAAGGCGATGAAGGGCCTGGAGATCAAAGCGCGTTTTCTTCGCGGGGAGATGGAGCACCTCCGGCTGCGCGAGTTCCAACCCGGGCTCTGTCGGTATGTCGAAAGAGCCGAAAAAGCCGTCTGAGTCGCTGGTCCAGGAGCTCCTTGCGGAGAGGCGTGACCTCAAGGTGGCCCTCGAGCGGCTTCGCCTGGAGCTCGATGACGTACGCCGCACGAGCGGCGGACCCGATCCGCGCGTCAGCGGTCTGACCGCGGAGGTTGAGCGTTTGCGTTATCAGCTCGCTCAAGCCAGGGCCGAATCGGGATTGCTTCGCGAGGCGCGCGACGAACTGCGTCATGGTGTGGAGAAAGCACTGGAGCAAATAGCCCGGAAATAACAAGGGCCCCGTCGGCCGGGGCCCTTGTGTACCAAGCTGGTTCTTACTTAGCCCAGGACTCAACCATGGGCACGTAGGACTTTGTCATCGGTCCGAGAACAGGGAAGTTGACTCGCGATCCGTTTGCCTGCAAGGCCATGATGAGGCCAACGAGCCAGATCACGAACCAGACAATTTGCCACAGGATCAAGAGGATTCCAAGGAAAACAGTGAGGATTGTCAAGATCCACAGAATGACCCAGACGACGAGGGCCGCGCCATGGATGACAGTTGCTGAGGCTGCGTTGTACTTGACATCCGGGTCGTCCTTGCCTACGAAAAGAAAGATCAGGCTCCCGATGGGCGGAAACAAAGCCCAGGCAAGGATCGTGTACAGGTTCTTGTTGCTGCCGACAGCGTTGGGCGTCCCTCCCATGGGGGCCGGCTGTCCTGGCGGCGGCGGCGGCATCTGCGACATAGGTGTCCTCCTCGAAATACTGGCGTGGTTCGGGCCCGATTATGGGTTGAATGCCGCCAAAACGCCATAGGTTGGCTGCCTAATCCCATAGGGCTATTTGCCTTTAACCCACTCTGCTAGGCTCCGAGCGAAATGGCCGAGCCGGGTCCAGCCCCCGAAACTCCTCCCAATCCGCAGCCAACGCCGATCCCCGACTGGGCCCCGGATCTGACGCCGAGCACGCCGGACGCGCACGCCGCGGCCACCCCGTCGGCTGCCGAGGCGCCTCCCGCGGCCGCCACCAGGCCAGTCGACCCCACCATGCGCATGCCGGCCAGCCACCCGGGATCAGCGGCTCCGTCGGCTCCGCAGCCGCACGCACCGGCGCCGCAGCCCGCGACGCACCCACCGGCTGAGACACCTGCTCCCGCGGCCGCGCCGCCGGCAGTCGACGTGACCATGCGTTTGCCGGTCCAGCCGCCGCACCCGGCAACCAGCCCGGCGAACTTCAAGACCCCGGCGCCTGCCGGCGCCCGTCAGATCGGCAAATACCTCGTCAAGGGGGAGCTCGGGCGCGGCGGCATGGGCGCCGTCTACCTGGCCGAGCAGCCTGGCCTCGGCCGAGAGGTCGCGATCAAGGAGCTGATCCTTTCTCCTGCCGCAGACCCGACCGCGCTCATGAGGTTCCTCCAGGAGGCGCAGGTCATGGCGCGGACCAGCCATCCGAACCTGGTTCAGGTCCACGACCTCGAACAGATCGGCGATGCCAACTACATCGTCCTGGAGTTCGTACGCGGGCGGTCGCTGCGCGACATGGTCAACCAGGGGCCCGTGCCGCTGCCGCAGACCTTCGCTGTAATGCATGGAGTCCTGCAGGCTCTCGACTACGCGCACAAGCACGCAATCGTGCACCGCGACATGAAGCCGGAAAACGTGCTGCTGTCCGACGAAGGCAATGTCAAGGTTGCCGACTTCGGCATCGCGCGACTGACCGACGACTCAGGGCCGGGAGGCACCGCGACCAAGACCGGCACCACCGTCGGCACGCCGCAGTACATGTCTCCCGAGCAGGTGGCGTCGAGCAAGGTCGACGGCCGGAGCGACCTCTATTCGGCGGGCATCATGTTCTACGAGCTCGTTGTGGGCCAGCCGCCCTTCACCGCGAGCGAGGCAGATGGACCCTTCACGTTGATGGCCAAGCACGTGCAAGCGCCGCCCAAGCCGCCCTCGGTCCACCGACCCGGACTCGACATGCGACTCGAAGAGATGATCATGAAATCTCTGTCGAAGCGGCCTGAGGACCGGTTCCAGACCGGCGAGGAATTCGACGCGACGATGTCGCGCATCGCCGACCGCTTGTGCCCGGGCTGGCCGAAGAGTCTCGATCCCGGCGCCGACCTGTCGAAGATGGTGCCGGCCGCGGCTGCGCAGGCCGCAGCCGTGGCCTCTCCGCTCGCCGTCCCCTCGATGGCCGCGCCCGCGGCTGTCGCCCCGGTCCAGGCCGTCTACAACCCCGCGCCGCCGGTGAAGCCCGTGGCCAAGAAAGCCTCGGGCTGCCTCGGCGTGATTGCGGGGATCCTGGCCCTGGCGCCGGCGCTCTTCGCGGTGGCCGCCCTACTCCACTAGCGGCCCGCGGTCGTCGGCGATTCTCCAGGACTCTGGATTGGCGTGCCGTATGCCGGCGTGCCGTAAGGAGGGGTCGGCGCCACCAACGCTTGATCCGCCAGCGCTTGCTGCGCTTCCTCGCCGACCAGGATGTCGCGCGAAGTCGAGTTCACGTTGCCGAGGATCGTCTTGTGCGTGTACTGCTGCGTGAACGTGTCCTGCGCCTTGAGCGCCATCTCGGTGGGGAACGGAACCCATGGCGAGGTCGGGGTCTCGCGAATCGCGGTCACCTGATAGATGCGGAAGGTTTCAGCAGACTTGCCTTTCAACTGCACGCCGGGAACCATGTCGACCGCGATGTAGTCCTTGCACTGGTCGTACGTCGGCTGGCCGATCAGCAGGTGATAAGCGGGCGCGTTGGCGCAGAAGCGCGCGGCGGTGTTGACCGTGTCGCCGAGAGCGGTGTACTGGAGGCGGCTGCGCGAGCCCATGTTGCCCACGACAGCTGGACCTGTGTTGATGCCGATACCCCAGCGGATTGGCGGGAGGCCTTTCTCGAGCAACCTCTGCTGCAGCTCCGGCGCGCGATTGATGAGGTCATAGGCGCACCGGACCGCGAGGAGAGCGTGGTTCTCCTGGAGCCTGGGTGCATTCCAGAACGCGACAATCTCGTCACCGACGTATTTGTCGACCGTGCCATCCCAGGTGAAGATGATTCCGCTCAGGTGGTCCAGATACATCTGGACCACGTTCACGACCTCGTCCGCCTCCATCCGCTCGGACATCGATGTGAAGCCGCGCACGTCGACGAACAGAAGCGTGATGTCGCGGCGCTCACCGCCACGAAGGATGTCCTCCACGCCTCCGCGAGTCTTGGCCAGCTGCGCCACGATCTCCGGCTTGAGGTAGTGGCCGAACAGGTTGGTCACCTTTCGCTTCTCGCGATCCTCGTACAGGATTCGATATGCGGTGATTCCAGCGTAAGCCAGAGCCATTGCCAGTACCGGATGGAAAAGGTCCGGCACGAAGCCGTTGTTGAACGAGAAAAACGACATCGCAAAGGTGAAGACGACCAGGGCGACGGCGGTGACCAGCAGGCCAATCAGAATCGATAAGCGCGCGACAGCCAACGCCGTCACCACCGACAGCAGGAGCAGTATCAGAAATACCAGCCACGCCGGCTCCGGAGCCAGGAATTTTGGAATCGCACCCGGCAGCGGCGGGATCAGCATCTGCGCCACATTGGCGTGCATCTCAATGCCGGCCATGTTCCCGCCCGCGCCTTCACCGGCGCCGGCGCTGGTGGTGGCCCTGACGTTGTCATTGACGCTGGTGAGGTTGTAGTACCCGACGAGAACAATCGCGCCCTTGATCTTGTCCGCAGGCGCGCGGCCGGCGACGACATCACCGAACGAGATGTACTGCCCGCCCTGCTTGTAGGTGCCCGGCGGGCCGAAGTAGTTGATTAGAGCTGAACCGGTCTCGTCGACCGGGAGCGGCTTGGTCCACGCGGTAGTGCCGAAGCTCGCCTGCCCGTTCGATTCGGTGAGGTCAGGCCCCTGCAGGCCATTCAGCGCCCAGGCCCGGTAGGCAGCAAACGCGAAGGTGTCAATGACCGGTGTGGTGCACGCGCCGCTGGCGGTACAGGCGGGCTGCACGAACATCGGTATTCGCCGTGTCACGCCGTCCGCATCGGGCTGGATGTCGGTCGAAGCGAGAACGACGTTGGGGTAGGGCTGCTTGCAGGGCGCGTTCGGATCCGTGCTGCTGTCAGCGCACCTGAACATCCTCAGCGGGATCTGGTCGATGCCAGGAGGATTGGTCGTCGGTGAGGTCTGCAGGATCTTGCCATCGCCGTTAATCGTGTTGTCACCGGCGTAGGCGAGAACCACGGGCACGGTCGTGGTGGCCAGAGCGTCGGCGAATGCCTTGTCCGTCTTCGCCTCACGCGCGTCCGGGAACACGATGTCGAAGGCAACCACGGCAGCGCCGGCTTTCTCGAGGTTTCTCAACGCTTGGGCGTACACGCTGCGCGGGACGGGGTAGCTGCCGACGTCCTTGACGCTCTGGTTATCGATGCCAACGATGATCACATTGGGATCGGGGTTCGTCTGGAATCCGAACCGGTCCTCCGGGTGAACCGCAATGTTGACGACGCAGGGGCCGACGCGCGAGTCGCAAGCCAGCTGCTGGGTGTAGAGCCAGTACATGGCCCCGCTCAGGATCAACGCCAACAACACCGCCACGACGGTTCGGTACGTGTACCAGTAGCGGATGTAGCGGCCCACGGAGCGGTCGGATCATAGCGCCCGTACGAGCCCCTTGTGCCACGATCCAGCCATGACCGTGCGCTGCGGCATCGCCGGGTGGATCGACAAGTCGCTGATCGACTCCAGGCTCTTCTATCCGATGAACGCGACATCCTCGGAGGAGCGACTCCATTTCTACACCTCCGAGTTCCCCCTGGTCGAGGTCGACTCCACCTACTACGGTATGCCCAAGGTCGAAAACTCCGAGCTCTGGGTGGCACGGACCGAGCCAGGCTTCCTCTTCGACGTCAAGTCCTTCTCCCTCTTCACCAACCACCCCACCAAGCCCATGGCGCTGCCCAAGGACATCCGCGACCAGCTGCCGGACAACCTCCGCGAGAAGAACATCTACCTGGAGCAGATGCCCGAGGAGCTCCTCGATGAGTCCTGGGAGCGCTTTCGCGCCGCCCTGGAGCCGCTCCGCGCAGCCGGTCGCCTCGGCGCCGTTTTCTTCCAGTTCCCACCCTGGTTCCTACCTTCGTCGCGTTCGCTCGCCTACATCGAGCAGGTCCAGGAGCGCATGTTCGGATTCCAGGTCGCCGTCGAGCTTCGCAAGCCTGAATGGATGGATGCCCGCCACCGCGACGGCACCCTTGCGTTCCTGCGCACGCGCGACATTCCTTATGTCGCCGTCGACGTCCCTGCAGGACACAAGACGAGCATGCCGCCGGTTTTCGATGTGACCTCCAGCAAGCTCGCGGTCGTGCGATTTCACGGCCGGAACCATGAGACGTGGGACCTGAAAGGCGCGCCGCCGAACCTTCGGTTCCGTCACGACTACAAGGACGAGGAGCTCCAGGAATGGGTACCGCGCATCAAGGAGATGGAGAAGTCCGCCAAAGAGGTGCACGCGATCATGAACAACAACTACTCCAACTACTCCGTCAAGAATGCGCACCGCCTGGAGGAGCTGCTGGCCGCCTGGCAGAAGTAGCCGGCGTTATTTGTCGAGCCCCGTGCCGCTGAGATGTGGCGATCGCAACCGCCTCGCCTCACCCAGGCCGTGATCCATCAGGCCGCCGAGCAGCGGCTCGGCGAGATGTGCGAAACGCATCGGCATCACCATCGCGTCCCGCCTGGGGAACTGGGCGGTGCGAACTATGAGGTTCGCGACCCATGACGCCGAATACATTGGCCCGACCGGCACCTCGGTGGAGTCGAAGAACTCGGTGTCGGTCACACCCGGATAGACCACGCACACCTTCACCCCGGTTCCGGACAGCTCACCCCGCAAGGCGTGAGACAGGCCGACGACGGCGTGCTTCGTCGCGGAGTAGACCGCCGAGTAGGGCGATGCCCGAAAGCCGACCACGGATGCGACGTTGATGATCACGCCACTGCGCCTTGCCAGCATCGCCGGAAGCGCCGCCTGCGTGGTGGCGATCACCCCTTTGAGGTTGGTGGCCACCAGCTCCTCGACCTTGTCTTCCGGCATCTCGTGGAGACGCCCCATCCAGCCAACCCCGGCGTTGTTGACAAGAACGTCGATGCGGTCGTGATCCCGGACAGCTGCCGCCACGAAGGCGCGCGCATCCGCTGACTGGCCGACGTCGAGCCGTCGCACGCTCACGTCCGGCGAGCCTTGCTCGAGGCACATCTTGGCGACTGCGTTGAGCCGGTCCAGCCGGCGGGCTCCCAGGGCCAGCCGCGCCTTCTTCCTCGCGAAGGCGAGCGCAGTCGCCTTGCCGATACCGCTCGAGGCGCCCGTCACCACCACCACGGAGTTCTTCAAGCGCACGTCCGTAGCTTAGGAGGCCCGTAGAATCCGGCCATGAAGGCGCTCACGTTTCAGAGCGAGGGCGAGGTCAAGATCACCGATGTGCCGAAGCCGAGCATCAAAGGCTCGGGCGACGCCCTTGTGAAGGTCACTCTCGGCGCCGTGTGCGGCTCCGACCTACACATCCTCCACGGCCATATTCCGATCAACCAGGGAGCCGTTCTCGGCCACGAGTTCGTTGGCGTGATCGAGGAGGTCGGTGACGAGGTGAAGCGCTTCAAGCCCGGCGACCGGGTCGTGGCCAGCTTCTTCACATCTTGCGGCCACTGCGTCCTCTGCCGGAAAGGCTGGTTCAACCAGTGCGTGGACAAGGGGACATTCGGCCACGGCGAGTATTTCGGCGACCTGGGCGGCGGCCAGGCCGAGTTCGTGGTCGTCCCCAAGGCCGACCACTCGATGGAACCGATACCGCCGACCCTCTCCGACGAGCAGGCGATCTTCGTCGGCGACATCCTGTCGACAGGCTTCTTCGGGGTTGAACGCGCAGAGATCAAGCCCGGCGATGTTGTCGCGATCATCGGCGCGGGCCCCGTGGGATTGATGGCGACCATGTGCGCCCAGCTGTTCGGCCCGTCACGGATCTTTGTCGTGGACATGATCGATTCCCGGCTTGAGATGGCGCGAAATCTCGGTGGCATCGCGATCAACGCCTCGCAGGTCGATCCGGTCGAGGAGATTCAAAACCAAACAGGAGGCATCGGCGCGGACGCCAGCATCGAGTGCGTCGGTCTGCTGTCAGCGGTCGATACCTGTATCACGAGCGTCCGCGGCGGTGGCACGATCTCAATGGTGGGTGTGCCGAGCGCGATGATCGGCGACTTTCCCTATATGACGATGTGGTTGAAGTCGCTTACTTTCCGCGCTGGATGGTGCAACGTGCAGGCTTACATGCGCCCGCTACTAGACCTCATCGCCTCAGGACGCTTGCGACCGGACTCGATCATCAGTCACCGTATGAAGCTCGACGACGCCGAGGAAGCCTACCGAATGTTCGATGCCCGTGAGGCGACCAAGATCGTTCTCACGCCCTGAAGCGGGACTTGGAATGACAGCCCCATATGACGTGATCGTGGTCGGCTCTGGCTCGGGTGGCGGCGTCGTCGCCAGCCGGCTCAGCGAGGATCCCGCCGTGCGTGTTCTGCTGCTCGAGGCTGGGCCCGACCCTGGAGACGACGTTCCTGATGCGGTTCGCTACGTGCGGCTCGGCAGTGGCGTCAACGAGTACGACTGGAACTACATGGACCGTCAGACGAGAGGTGCCCTTCCCCGCGGCCGAATCCTGGGTGGCAGCTCCAGCGTCAACTCGAGCTTCGCCCTGCGGGGACAGCCTGACGACTACGACGGTTGGGCTGCTCGTGGCCTTCCCTCCTGGAGCTGGGAGCGCTGTTTGCCGTTCTTCAATCGCCTGGAAACCGATCGGGACTTTGGCGACCTGCCGTACCACGGAAGTTCGGGCCCCATCCACGTGGAGCGCGAGCCGCTCAACGACTTTCAAAAGCAGGTTCGTTCAGCCTGTCTCGAGCTGGGGCACGCAGAGCTCGATGACCTGAACCGGCCCGGTGCGATCGGTGTCGGGCCGCTACCGAGGAACCTGAAGGACCGCCAGCGGCAGAGCACCCTCCTGACCTACATCGCAGCCGCTCGGTCGCGTCCGAACCTGACCATCCGTGGGGACACGCTCGTCGACACGATTGTCGTTCGCGATGGTCGCGCGGCCGGCGTTCGGCTCGCCAGCGGAGAGGTTGTCGACAGTCGCAGGGTCGTGCTGGCGGCCGGCGCCTACAACTCGCCCCAGATCCTGCACCGCACCGGTGTTGGTCCCCGCCAAGTCATCAAGAAAATCGGCGTCGATATGCTGCTTGAGCTACCGGGAGTCGGCGAGAACCTGCTCGACCACGTCCTGACACTGATCGCCGTCGATGCCGAGCAGCAGCTGCCGGGCGATTTCATTCCCATTGGGCCAACCCTCAAGCTGAGGACGGCCTCCGAGCTGTCGGTTGACGACGTCAAGTTCACTTTCGTTTTCGGCGAGCTTTTTGCCATGCCTGGCTTGAACGGGTTTGTTCTCGAGGTCAGCAACTGCGAGTCACAAGGTGTGGTGCAAGCGGTTTCGCGCGATCCGCGGGTAGAGCCCCATATCGACCATCGCTACTTCTCAAATTCACGCGACCTTGACAGGATGCTTGGCGGTGCGAAGGTCGCCTTCGACCTGGCGAAGGTGTTGAACGAGAGCATGAAGTGCGAGCTTCTTCTGCCCGATGCTGAAACTGCCGGCAACGAGGAAGCGCTTCGCCAACATTTGTTTGACTTCCATGGGACCGACTACCACCCATCGGGGACGCTGCGTATAGGCCCCGATGGAGACGACATGGCGGTTGTCGACGAACGATGCCGCCTTCGGGGAATTGAGAACCTCTATGTCGCCGATGCCTCGGTGATGCCAACTATTCCAAGGGCGAACATCAACCTTCCGACGATGATGATCGGTGAACGCGTGGCGGAGTTCGTGCGGACCGAGCTCTAAGTCAACGTCCGACCCTGAACTTGAGCTAGGTCCTGGCCGTCGCTCCGTGGTCGATCGCCATCAGGTAGCCACGCGCCCGCTCCGTCAGCGGGTACCGGTTCTCCATCTCGTGGAAGGCCGCCCCATGGTCGCTGTGCTCGAGGTGCGTCATCTCATGCACAACGAGGTAGTCGATCACCCAATCGGGCAGAGACGCGGCCCGCGTGGCAATCCTGATATCGCCGGTGGTGAATGTGCAGCTTCCCCAGAGGTGGGACATGTCGGCAAACGCGATCGAGGTCCAGCGCAGACGCCCGCCGAAATGCCTTTCGTTCAGCAGGCGAGCGCGAGTGGCCAGCTTGCCGTCGGACGGTTGGGCCCGTTCCATGCGTTTCGCGAGACGGACGCGCATCTCCTCGGCCCATCTCTCCCGCTCGACGTTCGGCATCCAGTCGGGCACGAGGAGCTCGAGGACGCCCGAGCGAAGCCGAGCGGCAACGGTGCGCCGCCGTCTGCGGCTTGCGACGATGCGAACGGGTGGGGCGAACTGGTGTGGGTTTGTTTCCAGGACGTTGTGCTCCGTCTAGTGCTGTGACGTTTCGGCGATTGTAAGGGGGCCGGCGCAGGTTGGGGACCGTGCCTGTTAAGAACCGCCGAGCCCGAGGCTTGGGGGCCCCGAGTAGGATGCGCACAAAGCGTGCCTAGAAGCCTTGTCGTCGGAAATGGCAACGTGCTAGTGGGCTTCGACGCCAACTACTCGGTGCGCGACATCTACTTCCCACGCGTCGGCGACGCCAACCAGACCATGGGCAACGTCTGCCGGACGGGCTTCTTCATCGACGGCAAGTTCGCATGGGTCGAGGACCCCGGCTGGGAACGGCAGCTCGGATACGCCGAGGACTCGCTGGTCACGGCGGTGACGCTGAAGAACCCACGCCTGGGGATCACCGTCAAGTTCGAGGACTTCGTCGATCTCGCCCGCAACTGGTTTATCCGCAACATCGAGGTGTCGAGCGAGACCGGCTTTACCACCGGCCGCGTCTTCTTCCATTACGACTGGTACATCGAAGGCTCAGACCTCGGCAACACGGTCGCCTATGACCCGCGCCACAAAGCGGTCATCGCCTACAAGGCCAATCGCTACTTCCTGGTCGGTGGAGATCCGGGGCCGGGTTTCGGCATCGATACCTGGGCCAACGGCAAGAAGGGCGGCAGCCTCGCGGGGACATGGGTCGACGCCCAAGACGGCGACCTCGGAAGAAATCCGATCGAGCAGGGCTCCGTCGATTGCACAGTCGGATTCAACCTCGTGCCTGTGGCGCCGGGCGGTCCTTGTGTCGTCACGCACTGGGTGTGCATGGGTGCGCGCCTCAGCGAGGTGACCGTCTACGGACAGGAGCTGATCATCGGCAAGGGGCCGGACACCTACTTGGGGCGTACTCTCACCTACTGGCAGGTCTGGTCGGAGAAGGACCACCGGCACATCGACGAGGAGCTTGGTGGCGACGTGACCAAGTTGTATCGCCGCTCGATCCTGACCGCGCGCACTCATGTCGACAATCACGGCGCGATCATCGCGGCGACCGACTTCGATATCACCAAGTTCGCACGCGACACGTATGCGTATGCATGGCCCAGGGATGGGGCTCTCGTGGCGAACGCCCTCGATCGGGCAGGGCACGAGGACGTGACGCGGAACTTCTTCACCTACTGCCAGCAGTGCCTGGTCGAAGAAGGATTCTTCCTTCACAAGTACACCGCATATGGACTGCCGGGCAGCTCATGGCTTCCGTGGGTCGACCGCGGCGGAAACATCACGCTGCCGATCCAGGAGGATGAGACCGGCCTGGTGATATGGGCGCTGTGGCAGCACTACAAGATCCACCGCAACCTGGACTTCATAGTCAGTCTCTACACCACGCTGGTCGTGCCTGCCGCCGACTGGATGGTCTCGTACGTCGACGAGCGGAATGGCCTCATCAAACCGTCATGGGACCTTTGGGAGGAGCGGTGGGGAGTTCACGCCTTCACTGTGGGGGCGGTCTGGGGCGGCCTTGACGCGGCCCGCAGCTTTGCCGAGCTCTTCGGCGATGTCGCCAACTTTGTGCGCTACCGCGACGCGGCGGATCGGTTGCGGGAGGCCACCGACGCTTGCCTCTACAGCCCTGACCTCGGCCGCTTCGCCCGCAGGATCGCTGTCGAAGAGGACGGCACGATGACCGTCGACATGGTCAACGACAGCGCGCTCTACGGGCTCTGGCGGTTCGGCATGTACCCGCCCGACGAGCCGCGCATCGTGCAGACGATGAACGCGATCAGCGAAGAGCTTGCCAATCACGGACCGGCGGGGGGCATCGCTCGATACCGGGACGACTACTACTTCAAGGTCGACCCTGATACCAACAAGGTGCCCGGCAACCCCTGGTTCATCTGCACGCTGTGGCTGGCACAGTGGTACATCGCCACCGCCAAGACGGCGCACGACCTCAAGTCCGCGCGCGAGATCATCAACTGGGTGGTCGCTCATCAGCTGCCGGGTGGGTTGCTGTCCGAGCAGCTCGACCCCAACATCGGCTCGCCTCTGTCGGTCTCTCCGTTGACGTGGTCCGCAGCGGAGCTGATCTCCACGGTCGACGAGTTCTGCAAGCGGTCGGAACGAGTCAGGCGCTCCGCGCTCTCGACGGTCCCCCCGATGCCAGCCAAACCCACCTAGTCAGCCTTCCGAGCTGGCGTGGCAGGGTTGGCCGGGGTCTCCCCGGCCATAACTGTGTTTCTTCAGCTCCCAGTCATCGCTTGGAGAGACTAATTCGTAATAGATCCAATCCCGGGAGGGAGAGCAGGCACGCCGGCGAAGCCGCCGTGTCGATGCATTCAGTAAGGCCCATCCTCAACGCCGCTTTGCGCGCAGGGGAACCGACTGGTTCCCTCTCATAAGGCGGGTCGAAGACCCGCCGCTACAGCGGGATGTTCCCGTGCTTTCTCGGGGGCCGTTCCACCGTTTTGCGCAGGCAAAGCTCAAGCCCCCGGAGCAGCTCCCGTCGCGTCTCGCGCGGCTCGATGACGTCGTCGATGTAGCCGCGCTCGGCCGCCACGTAGGGGTTGGCGAATCGCGCCGTGTATTCGGCGACCAGCTCCTTGCGGCGGCCGGCCGGGTCGGGAGCGCCCGCGAGGTCTCGTTTGTAGATGATGTTCACCGCCGCCTCGGGACCCATCACCGCGATCTCGGCAGTCGGCCAGGCCAGGTTGAGGTCGGCGCCCATCTGCTTGGGCGACATCACGCAGTAAGCCCCGCCGTAGTCCTTGCGTGTGATTACTGTCAACTTCGGGACCGTCGCCTCTGCGTACGCGTAAAGAAGCTTGGCGCCGTGGCGGATGATCCCGCCGTGCTCCTGGTCGCGCCCGGGCAGGTAGCCGGGCACGTCGACGAAGGAGATGATCGGGATCCCGAACGCATCGCAGAACCGGATGAAGCGAGCCGCTTTGACAGAAGCGTTGATGTCGATGGCGCCCGCGAGCACCTTGGGCTGGTTGCCCACGATGCCGACGACGTGGCCGCCGAGCCGGCCGAGCCCGACGACGATATTCGGCGCAAAGAAGGGCTGAACCTCGAAGAACTCGCGGTCGTCGAGCACGCGGGAGACGACGTGGCGCATGTCGTAAGGCTTGTTGGGCGCCTCCGGCACGATCGTCTGCAGCTCGGGGTCCGCCCGCTCCGGGTCGTCGGTGGTTGGAACGAACGGCGGCCGCTCGCCGTTGCTCGACGGCAGGTACGACAACAGCTTGCGAACGCCTGCCGCGCATGCTGCTTCGTTTTTCGGCAGGAAATGCGCCACTCCTGAGGTCGCGTTGTGGACGTCGCCGCCACCGAGCTCGTCGAATGACACGTTCTCGCCGGTGACGACGCGAATCACCTCCGGGCCGGTGATGAACATGTAGCCCTGGCCGGCGACGATGAAGATGAAGTCGGTGATGGCCGGGGAGTAGACGGCGCCGCCTGTGCATGGGCCGGCGATGACGCTGATCTGCGGGATCACCCCCGATGAGCGCACGTTGCGATAGAAGATGTCGGCGTAGCCGGCGAGGGCAACCACACCCTCCTGGATGCGTGCTCCGCCCGAGTCGTTGATCCCGATGATCGGCACCCGGTTGCGCAGTGCCAGCTCCTGGACCTTCACTATCTTCTCGGCGGTCACCTCACCCAGCGAGCCGCCGTACACGGTTGCGTCGTAGGCGTAGACCGCGACCGGACGGCGATCGATCTCGCCGAACCCGGCAACCACGCCATCCCCGGCGATACGCCGGTCCTCCATGCCGAAGCCCTGCGCGCGGTGCGTCGCGAAGACGTCGAGCTCCACGAAAGAGCCCTCGTCCAGCAGCATCTCGATGCGTTCGCGAGCGGTCGCCTTGCCGGCTGCGCGCCGCTTGTTCTCCGCTGCGGTGTCCGCGTGGAGGGCCTGGTAGCGCCGTTTGCGGTACTGGTTGATCTTCTGCTCGGAAACGCTGGTCGCGACGCGCTCGGGCGCCTCGACTCCCTCCATCGTGGGCGTTGTGCGTCGCACGGGCGTGAGACTTTTCGGTCTGCGGGCGGCCATACGGCATATGGTAGGCGCCGTGCTGAGCCGCCTCAGATCGGCAGCCGCCGAGATCCTGACGCGGCCTGCGCTCTATTGGGCGCTCGCCGGCGTGTTCTGGCTTCGCGTCATCGTTCTCTCCGCAGTCGTGCCTCGCCGCCCTGACGCCGAGGGCATGTGGGAAGGCGCTCGCGCGTATCTCACCGACCCGTCGCACCTTTATGACGCAGCCGCGGCTTACCTCGCCCAGGCCCACGTAATCGCTCCGCCGGGCACCCTCGCCGCGTTTGTGAGCCCGCCTCCGCTGGCGGTTCTGGCCGTACCGGTCGCGCTGCTCCCGCGTGGCGTGGGGGTCGAGGTCTGGACTGCGATTGACGCACTCGCCCTGCTGGGCGGGCTGCTGCTCCTCTATCGAACCCTCGCGATCACCAATCGTTTGGCGCAACCTGCGTTCTGGCTCATCGCCGCGTACTTCCCGCCTCTGTTCGCTGACATCAGCGCCGGGCAGCGCGGCGGCGTGATCCTGCTCGGCGCAATGGCATCGATCTGGTTCGAGTCGCGCAGGCCGGCACTGGCGGGCGTGTTCGGGGGCCTTGTTTCAGCCTTGAAGTACTACCCGGCGGCGATGGTGATCGGCACGCGACCTGCGCACCGCGTGCGCTACGCGGTGGCCCTTGGCGTGGTGCTCGTGGTCGTCACCGCTCTGACCTTCATCCCTCTGGGCGCCGGCGGCGCCGTCTTCTACTACCAGCACGTGCTGCTGCCGTCGCTCGCATCGCATAACTCCGACTGCGCCTACGACTCGGTGCGCACGCTGTTCGCCCGCACAATTGGCGGCGAGCCTTACCTCCTCCCAAGCGGCAACGGCGTCGTGGTGGTCACGTCGCCACTGCATCTGGCTTCGCTGGCACTCGTCCTCTCTTATGCGAGCGCCGTGCTCTTCGCGGCGGGCGCTGCGTGGGCGGCGTGGCGGAGTGGCTGGAACCCTGCCTACGGGATGGCCGTCGGTTTCGCCCTTGGGGCTTTGATCCCGAATGAGGTCTGGCCTTACCAGTGGCTGCCCCTGCTGCCGCTCGTGCTCCTGGTCGCCGTGCGTGCCATCGAGAAGCGGCGGTGGGTGACCCTTGGCCTCCTGGGGGCTTGCCTGCTCGGGTTCTACCGCCAGCCGTGCGACCTGCTCTTTCCGAACCTGTGGACGGTGGCCGCAATCGGGGTCTTCGTGTTGGCGCTATGGGAGAATCGCCTTTTCCGTTTTGAGGTCTCTTCGACCTCGCGTGCCGAGTGAGGGAGGAAACGCATGCCGCTGAACGCTGAGGTCAGCTTCACGTGGGTGGGCCCCGGGACCTGGAAGGTCCGAAGCGCCAAGTGGAAGGAAATCATCATCGATCCGTGGGTCATGAACAACCCGGTTGCTCCCGCGCAGCTCAAGAAAGTCGACAAATGCGACCTCATGCTCATCACCCACGGCCATTTCGACCACGTCCATGACGCCCTCGAGATCGCCAAGGCGCACAAGCCAAAGATCGTCAGCAACTTCGAGATCACGAGCTGGCTTGGCTCGAAGGGCGTTGACCAATCGACCCTGATCGGCGGTAACACCGGCGGCACCATCGAGGTCGACGGCATCAAGGTGACGCTTGTCCACGCCGAGCACTCTTGCGGCATCACCGATGGCGACAACATCGTCTACGGCGGGAATGCACACGGCCTGGTGATCGAGTTCGAGAACGGGTTCACCATCTATTTCGCCGGCGACACCGACGTCTTCGGCGATATGGCCCTCATCGCGGAGCTGGGCAAGTTCGACGTGGCGTTTCTGCCCATTGGCGACTTTTACACGATGGGTCCCGAGCGCGCGGCCAGGGCGGTGGCCCTGCTCGGCGTGAAGACCGTGGTGCCGATGCACTTTGGCACCTTCCCGGCGCTGGTCGGCCGGCCGAGCGCCCTGCAGGAGCTCGTGGGCTCTGGGGTGCAGGTGCTCGACATAAAACCCGGCGACGTCATCTGACGTGGCCAAAAGGCGGCGTCGCAGAAATGTAATCGGGGCCTCAGCCACGTGGATGGCGAAGGCGATCAGGTCAGGGCGGATGTCGTCGGAGGAGATTGTCAGCGCACACATAGAGCAGATCGGGGCATTGAACCCGCATTTGAACGCTGTCGTGCGCACCGAAGGCCACAAAGCGCTCATCCAGGCTCGGGCCGCCGACCGTCACAACACCCGCGGCGCCAAGCTCGGACCCCTCCACGGGGTGCCCTTCACCGTGAAGGACATATTCGACACCGCCGGCGTGGTCACGACGGCCGGGCTGCGAAAGCTCAAGGAGAACGTCCCCACGAGGGACGCCACAGTGGTGGCGCGCCTGAGAGCCGCAGGCGCGATCATGATCGGCAAAACGAACTGCCCGCCTGGCGGCATAGGCGACGACAGCGCCAACTCGATGCACGGCGGCACGCGTAACCCGTACAACCTGAGTCGGTCGCCTGGCGGCAGCAGCAGCGGCGAGGCGGCGATCATCGCGGCCGGTGGATCACCAATCGGCATCGGCAGCGACTCCGGCGGCAGCATCCGGCTGCCGGCCCATTTCTGCGGGATCGCCGCACTCAAGCCGACCGCCGGGCGGGTCCCGAGCACGGGGGGCTACGAGCTGGTTGGCGGGCTGACCGACCCCCGGAGCCAGGTGGGGCCGATGGCGCGTTTTGTCGACGACCTATGGCTGTTGCTGCCAATCCTGGTGGGGCCTGACGGGATCGACTCGGGCGTGATCCCGATGCCCCTCGCCAAGCGTCTGGGCGCCCTAAAGGGCCTGAAGGTCGCTTGGTACGCCGACGACGGCATCACCAAGCCGACGCGGGCGACCACTGCCGCCGTCCGGGCCGCGTCGAACGCTCTCCAGAAAGCGGGCTGCAAGGTCACTCAGGCGCGACCGCCAGGTCTAGACGAGGCTCGAGAGGTGACGCTGGGCTACTGGGGCCGCAAGCGCATCGCCACCGAGCGGCTGTTCCTCCGCTGGGACGGCTTTCGCAGCGGCCTGCTCGCTTTCATGGCGGAGTACAACCTCATCCTCAGCCCTGTCGCCGCCGGCCCGGCACCCGAATACGGCTCCAAGTCGAGGCTCGAGGACCAGTTCAGCTACACCATCCCGTACAGCCTTGGCGGCAACCCGTGCGCCGTCGTCCGCGCAGGCACCTCGCCCGAGGGCTTGCCCATCGGAGTTCAGGTGGTGGCCCGCAACTGGTGCGACGACATTGCCCTGAGCGCAGCCAAGGCCATCGAGAAGTCGCTTGGAGGATGGAGGCCTGCTAGCGTGATCCCGTGAAGTTCCGGTACTCGCGTTGGGACGGGACCCAACGGCTGGACGACCTCGACGCCGGGGACGTGCTGGACGCGCTCTCGGATGACCTGATGAACTACGGCGACCTGAACGCCGCACTCCAGCGGCTGCTGCGTTGGGGATCGCCCGACATGCCTGGCCTCGAGCAGCTGCTCAAGCAACTAAGGGAAGCGCGAGAGCGCGAGCTCGGCCGCTACAACCTCGACTCGACGGTGGAGCAGCTGCGCGAAAAGGTGCAGGAGGTGATCGACACCGAGAAGAAGGGAATCGAGCGGCGCCTGAACGAGTCGGAGAGCCCTGACGCGAGGAAGCTGATGGAGCGCATCGCCCGCCAGCGCAACGAGCAGCTGGACCGCCTGCCCGACGACCTTGGCGGCCAGGTCAAGGGCTTGCGCGATTACGAGTTCGTCGATGATGAGGCGCGCCAGAAGTTCGAGGAGCTGATGCAGGGCCTGCAGAAGCAGATGGTCGACCAGATGTTCCAGGGTATGAAAGGCTCGATCGAGCAGATGCAAGGGCAGGACCTGACGCGAGTCCGCGACATGGTGCGCGAGCTGAACAAGATGCTCGAGCAGCGTATGGAAGGACGGTCCCCCGACTTCAACGGATTCATGGAGCGCTACGGCGACATGTTCCCGCCCGGCATCAACAGCCTCGACGAGCTGCTCGAGCACCTTCAGCGGCAGATGGCCCAGATGCAGTCCCTGCTCCAGAGCATGAGTCCCGAGGCACGCGAGGAGCTGCGCCAGATGATGGACGCCCTCCTCCAGGACGACTCGCTTCGCCTCGAGCTGGCCAGGCTCTCCGGCTTCATGCAGGCGATGATGCCGCCCTCAGAGCTGACCGAACGGTATCCGTTCTTCGGTGAGGATCCCCTTTCGATGGGGGAGGCGATGGGTCTCATGGAGCGGCTCCAGCGGATGGATCGCTTGGAATCGCAGCTGGAGCGCGGCAGCTTCAGGCCCGACGACGTGGACCGCTCGCTCGCGCAGGAGCTGCTGGGGGACGAGGCGAGGCAGGCCATCGACCAGCTGCGCAAGCTCACCGACGTGCTTGAGAAGGCGGGCTATGTGGAGCGGAAGGGCCGGCGCATGGAGCTCACCCCGCGTGGCATGCGGCGGATCGGCCAGTCGGCACTGCGCGACATCTTCGACCAGCTCAAGAAGACGCGAATGGGCCAGCACCAGCTGTGGCGCGGTGGCCTGGGCAACGACGCTTCTGACGAGCTCAAGGACTACGAGTACGGCGACCCGTTCCTTCTCGATCTCAAGGAGACCCTCTTCAACTCGATCGTGCGGGAGGGGCCACACGTGCCTGTGAAGATGGAGGCGAAGGACTTCGTCGTCCATCGCACCGAGCATGTGACTCAGGCGTCGACAGTCCTGATGATCGACATGAGCCGGTCGATGTTCTTGCGTGGCTGCTTCCTCGCCGCCAAGAAAGTGGCGATCGCGCTCGACTCCCTGATTCGCAGCCAGTACCCGCGCGACTCGCTCTACGTTGTGGGTTTCTCCAACTACGCCGTTGAGCTCAAGCCGCAGACGCTGCCGCAGCTCGCGCTCAACGACTACGTCTATGGGACCAACATGCAGCACGGCTTCCAGCTCGCTCGATCACTGTTGGCGAAGCACCGAGGAAATCGCCAGATCATCATGATCACGGACGGGGAGCCGACCGCCCATCTCGAGGACAACGGGCGGGCGTACTTCGCCTACCCGCCGACCTTCAAAACCATCCAGCAGACGCTGCGCGAGGTGCGGCGATGCACCCGCGACCGTGTGGTCATCAACACCTTCATGCTGGAGCGCGGTCCTTATCTCACCGAGTTCATCAACCAGATGACGCGCATCAACAAGGGCCGGGCGTTCTTCGTGTCGCCGGACCGCCTCGGCGAGTACGT
>DATCPW010000188.1:0-4699 GCA_036569865.1 Candidatus Dormiibacterota bacterium | reverse complement strand
GTGCTCGTGACGTCGATCGCTTTGTCGGCCCTTTCCGGGATCTTCGGGGCAATCGGCGCAGCGGGCCTGCTCCGCCGGGACGCTTGGGGCCGGCGAATGGCATGGATAGCAGCTGTCGCCCTGACGCTGAGTGGCGTGGGTGCGATCGGCGGTATTCCTGCGCTCATCGGCCTCGGCTGGAGTCGAAAACCCGCGAAACCCTAAGCTACTTCGGTGTCACTCACTCGCGATCAGGTGCGCCATGTGGCCGTGCTCGCGCGTCTCGGCCTTGAGCCGGGCGATGAGGAGTTCTACGCCGAGCAGCTGAGCGGCATCCTCGGCGCGATCGACCGCCTGCAGGAGGTCGACACCGATGACATTCCCCCCACTGCGCAGGTGGTGGAGATCGTCAACCAGCTCCGCCAAGACGAGCCGAGACCCGGCCTCACACAGGCCGAAGCGCTCGCGAACGCGCCGGCCGCCCAGGACGGGTTCTTCCGCGTGCCCTCCATCCAGGAAGAGGCCTGATGGACACGACGCACATGACCCTCGCAGAGCTGCAGCGCTTGCTGCATGCCCGCGAGCTGTCCGCGAAGGATTTGCTTTCCGAGCACATGATGCGGATCGAGAACGTGGACGGCGTCGTCAAAGCGTTCCTGCGCACCACGCCGCAATTGGCCGCGGAACAAGCCGCGGCCGCTGATCGCGCGCTCAAGGCGGGCGAGGCGGGACCGTTGGCAGGCATCCCGCTCGCGGTGAAGGACGTGTTGTGCGTCGAGGGTGTCGAGACGACGGCGGGATCGCAGATCCTGCGGGGCTTCAAGCCTCCGTACACAGGTACTGCGGTGGGGCGGCTGTTTGCCGCGGGCGCGGTGATGGTTGGGGTGACGAACTGCGACGAGTTCGCGATGGGCAGCTCGACCGAGAACTCGAGCTACTTCCCCACGCACAACCCGTGGGACCTCGAACGCGTGCCGGGCGGGAGCTCGGGCGGGAGCGCTTCGGCGGTCGCCGCGGGCGAGGCTGTGGTTTCGCTCGGCACCGACACCGGGGGCTCGATCCGACAGCCGGCCGCGCTTTGCGGCGTGGTGGGGATGAAACCCACATATGGGCGTGTGAGCCGCTACGGGCTCATCGCGTTTGCTTCGAGCTTGGACCAGATCGGCCCTTTCGGGCGCTCGGTCGAGGACTGCGCGATCTTGTTAGCGGCGATGGCCGGCCACGACCCCCTCGACGCCACCTCATCCGATCGGCCAAATGATGTGCGGCGCGATTTCGACAAGGGCGTACAGGGGATGAGGCTCGGCGTGCCGCGTGAGTACTACGACGTGGAGGGCATCGAGCCCGGGGTGAAGGCTGCGATCGACAAGGCGCTCGATGCGCTGCGCAGGGCGGGGGCCGAGATCGTGGACGTCACGCTGCCGCACACGGATTACGGGCTTGCCGCGTACTACATCATCGCGCCCGCCGAGTGCTCGTCAAACCTCGCGCGGTTCGATGGCGTGAGGTATGGGATGTCCGACCAGGACGCCGCGAACGTCACCGACGCTTACATGCTGACCCGGCGGAGAGGGTTTGGGACTGAGGTGCGGCGCCGCGTGATGCTGGGCACGTACGCGCTGTCCAGTGGCTACTACGACGCCTACTACGTGAAGGCGCAGAAGGTGCGCACGCTGATCAAGCGCGATTTCGACAGCGCGTTCGAGAAGTGCGACGCGATTGTGAGCGCCACCTCGCCGACCGTCGCATTTCCCATCGGGTCAAAGACGAAGGATCCGCTCGCCATGTACCTGTGCGATGTGCTCACGCTGGGTGGGAACCTGGCGGGGCTGCCGGGGATCAGCGTGCCTTGCGGGTTGTCGGAGGGCCTGCCCGTGGGACTGCAGGTGCTGGCGCCGCAGTGGCGGGAGGACGTAGCCCTGCGCGTCGCGCGTGCGTACGAGGTGGCGAGCGGCGTGAAGGTCGAGGTCGCGCCGCTGTGACCTGGGAAGTGGTGATCGGGATGGAGGTGCACGTGCAGCCTCGCACGCGAACGAAGATGTTTTGCGGCTGTGCCGTCGGGCAGCTTGGCGATCCGCCCAACTCCAACGTGTGCGAGATCTGCACCGGGATGCCCGGCACGCTCCCTGTGATCAACAAGGCGGCGGTCGAGGCGTGCCTGAAGACGGCGCTCGCGCTCAGCTGCGAGATCCCGCGCCACACGAAGTTCGATCGCAAGAACTACATGTATCCCGACCTGCCCAAGGGCTACCAGATCAGCCAGTACGACCTACCGATGAGCCACGACGGAGTGCTCGAGCTCGATGGGCGGAGGGTGCGGATCCGCCGCGTCCACCTCGAGGAGGACACGGGCAAGCTCGTGCACGCGGGCGACAAGCTGCACATGGCGAAGGAGTCGTTCGTCGACCTCAACCGTGCGGGCATCCCGCTCATGGAGATCGTGAGCGAGCCGGACCTGCGTTCCGCGGACGAGGCGCGCGACTACGCGGTCGCACTGCGGACGCTGCTGCGCACGATTGGCGCGTCGGAGGCGGAGATGGAGAAGGGCCAGCTGCGCGCAGAGCCGAACATCTCAATCAGGCCAGCCGGCTCCGACGAGCTGGGCGTGAAGACGGAGCTCAAGAACATCAACTCGTTTCGCGCGTTGCACCGCGCGATCCAGTTCGAGGTGGCGCGACAGACCGAGGTGCTGGAGTCGGGTGGCACTGTGGTGCAGGAGACGCGGGGTTGGTCCGAGGCGGAGCAGCGCACCTTCTCGCAGCGCAGCAAGGAGTTCGCAGAGGACTATCGGTACTTCCCGGAGCCGGACCTGCCCCCGCTGGAGCTAGACCCGAAATGGATCGACGAGCTGCGCAGCGCGTTGCCCGAGATGCCAGGCGCGAGGCGCGCCCGATTGATCTCTGCATACGGCCTGCCCGCAGCGGACGCCAACTTCATCGCGGCCGAAGTCGCGTATGCCGACCTGTTCGAGGCGACGGTCAAAGCGGGAGCGCAAGCCAAACCGACCGCGAACTGGGTGATCGGCGAGGTGGCGCCGTCCGGCAAGCTGCCGAGCGCTGCGGTCCTGGCTGATGTGGTGAAGATGGTGACCGGCGGCAGCATCACTCGAGACCAGGGACGAGAGGTGCTGAGCGAGTCAGTCAGCAGCGGCCGCGCGCCGGCCGAGATCGTCGCGGACCGGGGCTTCGCGCAAGACAGCGACGAAGCGTCCGTGAGGGCGATCGTCGAGGCGGTTATCGCCGCGAACCCACGGGCCGTCGAGGACTACAGGGCTGGGAAGAAGCAGGCCCTTGGCGCGCTGATGGCCGACGTCAAGAAAAGAGCGCCTCAGGCCAATCCCAAGGTAGCGAACGCGCTTCTGCAAAAAATCCTCGGCTAACGGCTCATAATCGCCGCCTATGGCGAGCCGGCTGGTTTCCCTGGCGGTTCTGGCTCTGCTTGGCTCGCTCGCCTGCGGAGGCACTCCGACCGCCACGAGCCCGAGCCCAAGCCCCACCCAAAGCGCTGCACCTTCGGCCACGGCACCGGCCAGCCCCTCACCGACGCCTACGGCGAATGCCTGCGTGGCGCCCACCGTCACCCCGACGGGTTCCGCGCCGCCGCTGGTCCGCGCCTCCCTCGCTTACGACAAGGCGAGCCAGCAGTTCATTCTTCTTGGTGTCCGCGACGGTGGCACCGCGTCCGAGACATGGGCATGGACCGCGGCGACCGGCTGGCAGCACCTGGTGCCGGCCACGAGTCCGCCTGGGCGCACGTGGGGAAACATGGTCTACGACGACGCCACCCAACAGATCGTGCTTTTCGGCGGCCAGTCGGCCACCCCGTCCGGCGGCGCGCTGAATCCTCTAAGCGACACCTGGACGTGGGACGGCACCACATGGACGCAGCGCACGCCGGCACAAAAACCCCGCGCCGTCGTCTTCATATCTATGGCGTACGACCCGGACACACAGAGCGTGATTGGCGTGTACGACAACCCTTCTGCCAACGGCACCGAGACCTGGGAATGGAATGGCACGACTTGGGCGCCGCTGCAAGCGGGTCTGCGTCCCAAGTATCCGAAGCAGCAGGCCGGGCTGGCTTTCTCGACAGTACCGGCAGTGCTGGTTGAGTTCGGAACCGTTTTCGGGATCGGCGCGCCGGCGCCTGATGCCAGCACCTGGACATATGCAGCGGGTCTTTGGACGCCTCACGCGGCATCGGCGAGCACGCCGAAGGCAAGATCGGCTCCGGCGATGTCGCAGGACACCGGCGGCGAGGTCCTGATGTTCGGTGGGGCGGCGAGCGGTGGCACCGTGTATGGCGACACTTGGAGCTGGTCCCACAACGCCTGGCAGAAAAGAAGCCCCCACACCGCTCCGCGTGCGCGCTCGGGGGCGGTGATGGCCTACGACTCCAATTGCGGCCGCGTCCTTCTCTATGGCGGCGAGGTCTCTTCGCAGGTGACCGCGAGCTTCTTCAAAGACACCTGGTTGTGGGACGGCCAGACCTGGACAAGGGTCTGACGATCGACGATTCAGCCTATTTGACCTTTATGCGTCACTACGCTGGTTGGATTCCGGCGAGTCGGTGAACCCGCACTCGGCGGCCAGCTCCTTGACCGTGATGTGCGTACCTGTCTTTTCCATCACGTTTGGATCAGCCGCCAAAGCCGCCAGTGCCCGCCCGTTGAAGATCGGGGCCACGCTGCGGCTCAGATCGGGGTAGAGGCCAGGTTCAC
>DATCPW010000187.1:0-45391 GCA_036569865.1 Candidatus Dormiibacterota bacterium | reverse complement strand
CGTTGGTTGCGCTGCGATTATCACGTCGGGTTCCTCGGCCAGCTCGCGCGCAAGCAGCACCCGCTGCAGGCCACCACCCGACAGCTCCGCCAACATGGATCCGGGCCGGTTGGTCGGGATGTTGAACTTGTCAATCAGGCTACGGGCCAGTGAAGCAATGCGTCCGGTCCAAAGCCAGAGCGGATGGCTCATCGACCTGCTCCCGTACCGCCTGAATGCCAGATTGTCGGCAATCGACATCGTGCCTACCAGGCCGCGATTGAGCCGGTCCTCGGGAATGTGCGCAAGGGCTG
Source organism: Candidatus Dormiibacterota bacterium (assembly GCA_036569865.1). Classification (GTDB taxonomy): domain Bacteria; phylum Chloroflexota; class Dormibacteria; order Dormibacterales; family Dormibacteraceae; genus Palsa-872. Next base: position 45,098 of record DATCPW010000187.1, on the reverse strand, counting down.
CGGTTGAGCAGGAGCGCCGGCCGGAGGCCGGCTTGATGATCCCCGCAGCAACTTCGGCCAGCGCGGTCTGGCCGTTTCCACTGATGCCGGCAACTCCGACTATCTCCTTTCTGCGCAGGGTTAGATCGACGCTGTCGAGCGCTTTGACGCCCCTGCCTTCGACCGTAACCGAGCTCAGCGTGAGCAGGGTTTCCCCGGCTGCTCCAGAGCTCGACACTAGGCTGTTATCGGCGTCGCTGGCACCGACCATCAAGACGCTCATCTGCCTATGGTCGAGACCGCCAACGCTGCGATCTGCGACCACCCGCCCGTGGCGAAGGATGGTCACCTCGTCGGCCACCTCGCTCACCTCACGGAGCCGATGCGTGATGAAGATGATCGCCTTGCCATCGGCGGCGAGCCTTCGCATCGATGTGAAGAGGGCGACCGCCTGAGGCGGGCTCAGCACCGCGGTGGGCTCGTCGAGGATCAGGATGTCGAGCCCGCGATAGAGAAGCTTGAGGATGGCCAGCTGCTGGAGCTCGCCGACGCTGAGCGCCCACGCCGGCGTGCGTGGCTCCAACCGAAAGCCTGCTGAGCGAGCTCGGGCCGCGACATCTTTCTCCGCCTGACGGTTCCCCCACGCGTTGGTGCCGAGGACGACGTTCTCGGTGACCGTGAACCGTGGAACGAGCCTGAAGTCCTGATGGACGACACCGATGCCCGCCTGGAGCGCGGCGCGCGGCGAGCCAAGGGTCAGCGTGTGGCCTCGGACGACGACGTTTCCCGCATCAGGCAGGTACTGGCCGCACAGGATCGAGATGAGGGTGGTCTTCCCAGCCCCGTTCTCGCCGAGGAGAGCGCGTATCTCGCCCTCATGAATGGTCAGATCGACGTTGTCGTTCGCCAGTCGGTCGCCAAACGATTTGCTGATCCCCTTGGCTTCGAGCACGGGAAGGAAAGCGCTCGGGGCGGCCTCCTCACCGGACGCCGCCCCTGCAGAGGACTTATCGGTCAGCACCACATCTCGGCTGTGACAGCTACTGGCTTACCTTGCCGTCGACTCCTTTGACGAAGAAGTTGGTCTTTGTATAGATGTCGGCGGTGGTCCATGTCGTCCCCGAGGGAATGCGCAACTTGCCAGTGTTGTCATAGATGGGTCCAGTAAAAACCTTGATCTTTCCGCTCTTCAGGTCGGCGATCGCCTGTTGAAATTTGGCCGCGACGTCAGCCGGGACGTTCGAGTTGAGAGGTCCGACCGCGATGAGGCCTGACTCGAGATCGCCTGAGTAGTCGTCTGCCTTCCACGTGCCGTTTTGCAAAGCCGTCACCTGGTCCTGAGCGTATTTGCTCCAGTCGTAATAGGTGCCGGTGAGGTAGGCGGTCGGCGCGATATCATGCGTGTCGGCCTCGGATCCGATGCTGTAGATCTTTGCCGCCGCCGAGGCGAGAAGCGTTGCCGTCGAGTCCTCGTGCTGTGCCGTCACGTCGGCGTTGGCCTGGATCAGAGAGTTGGCAGCCTCGGTCTCTTTCGGCGGGTCGTACCACGTGTTGGTCACGCTGATCTTCACTATCGCTTGCGGATTCACCGACTGCACACCAAGCGCAAAGCCATTGACGCCCGCGACGACCGATGGGATTGTGTGAGCAACGACGAAGCCGATCTTGTTGGTCTTCGTCATCAGACCGGCCGCCACTCCGGTCGCGTAGCGCGCCTCCCACAGGTTGCCGTAAACGGTCGACACGTTGGGGAGCGGCGCCTGCGTGTTAGGGCCGATCCCAATGAACTTCACGTCGGGATGCTTCTTCGCCTCCTGCGTGGTGAACGGCTGGTAACCGAACGCAGTGGCGAAGATCATCTTGTTGCCCTTGCGAATCAAGTCCTCGTAGACCGGGATGACGTCCGCACTCTCGGCGATTGGGCCGACGGCGATAGTCTCGACGCCAAGCTTGGTCTCGAGGTCTTGCCGTGCCCGGTCCCATTGGAGAGTCCAGCCTGACCCGTTGACGGGGTCGACCCAGATGAATGCGACCTTCAATTTGTTGCTTGTGGGCGTCGTTGAGGTGCCACCGCAAGCAGCGACCACGAACAATGCCGCCAACGCCAATGCGACGATCCTGGCCAGTCTCATGCTCGCCTCCCCTAAACATGACTATCGAACGCGGGCGCCGAATGCCGTGATTCTAGGCACGGCTTGGGAAGGTGTAAAGCAAGTGACTGCTAGTGGATTGGTACGATCCGCGACTATGACCGCCGGAGGCCTGTTTCAACCGGGTCGCATCGGTTCGGTCGAAATCGCGAACCGAATCGTGCGAGCGGGCACATCCGAGACTGCGGCCGGAGAATCCGGGGAGATCACCGACAAACTCGTCGAAATCTATGAGGATCTCGCTCGAAACCGGGTCGGTCTGATACTCAGCGGCCACATGTATTGCCACACGCGGGGCCAGTACGCAACCCGCCAGGTTGGCATCCACGAGGACGGCATGGTGCCGGGGCTCGCTCGCCTCGCCGAGGCCGTGCATCGCCATGGCGGGAAGGTATTCGCGCAGCTCGCTCATGCGGGCAGCCAATCGCGGGTGGTGGGCAACCGCCCTCTGGCGCCGTCGCCAATCCCCAACGCGCTTACCGGTCGCGTGGTAGAGGCCGCAACCGAGACAGAGATCCAGGAGGCCATCGCAGCGTTTGCGGCAGGTGCTGCGCGAGCTGTCCAGGCAGGATTCGATGGCGTGCACATCCACGGCGCCAACGGGTACCTCATCAGCGAGTTCTCATCGCCATTGACGAATAAGCGAACCGATAGGTGGGGAGGTTTGCCAGAGGCTCGCGACACCTTCTTCGTCGAGGTGCTGAAAGCAGTTCGCAGAGCGGTGCCATCGAGAATAGCCGTGACCGTCAAGGTCGGCCTAGAGGACGCGGTGCCCGGCGGCATGCAGCTTGCCGAGGGGGTGCGACGAGGTGGGATCCTCGCCAGCGTTGGCGCCGATGCGATCGAGGTGTCGTGCAACGCGATGCGCCTGCCCAGCGACTCGGCAAAGGAATACGTGGCGGTAGGCCCACGACGGGCATTGGGGGACCTGCTGCTGCACCGCTTGATGTCGCCGCCGCATCCAGAGGCGTACTTTCTGGAGCCGGCCCGCCTGCTCAGACAGCGCGTCTCCAAGCCGATCATCCTGGTGGGCGGCATCCGGATCCCGGCGACGATGGAAAGGATCGTCGCGAGCGGCGACGCCGATTTCATCGCGCTGGCCAGGCCGTTCATCCGCGAGCCGGACCTCGTCAAGAAGCTCGCCGGCGGTCGTCGCGGACCGGTTGCGTGCACCTCGTGCAATCTCTGCCTAATGCACGAGTCGCACCACTCGCTGCGATGTTGGCGCACACCGAGGCGCAGGCTTTTGGAACATGCGCTCTATCGCCTTCGTGGAGGATTCCGCGAAACGCACCGACCCCACACTGCCTAGTCCCTCGTTAATTGTGGTTCCATTGGGCGGATGTCCGTCCCAGGAGCAAAGCCGTGAGGATCGATTTCAAAGGGCTGTTCCCGGCCACGGTGCTGCCGATGACCGAGGACGCGCAGATCGACGAGCCCACCCTACGCCGCTACATGAGGCACGTCGCCGAAACCACGATCCACGGCGTGGCCATCAACGTGGACACCGGAGAGGCAGCGCATCTCTCACACGAGGAGCGCGTGCGGGTGCTCGAGATCGTGGTCGACGAGATCGGCGATCGCCTGCCGGTGATCGCCGGCCTCCCGGCACAGTTCACCGACCAAGCGGTCGCCTTCGGTCGCGACTACAAGGCCGCCGGCGCTTCCGCATTTCTCGTGTTTCCCCTTTCCGCCTTTCAGGGGGCTCCCCTCGACGCGGACATGGTGGTTCGGTATCACACCGCCGTGGGGGACAAGGTCGGCCTGCCGCTCGTCCTTTTCAACCTCTTGCCTGCATTGGGCGGCGTTCTCCTGCCGGCGGAGATCATCGGCCGGCTCTGCAGCCTTACGCCCGTCGTCGCGATCAAAGACGCTTCGTTCGACGAAAAGACCTTCGTTGAGCTGGTCGCGGCGGTCCGGCAGCAGCCGAGATCGATCGCGATTCTCACCGGCGACGATCCATTCATCTACGAATCGTTCGAGCTCGGGGCCGACGGCGCTCTCCTCGGATTCGGCGCTGTGCCCACTCGCCAGCTTGCCGAGATGGTCGACCTGGCCGTTTCGGGCCGCTTGGCAGAGTCCAAGGCGATTATGGATCGCCTCACGCCGCTCGAAAGAGCAATGTTCGCGACGCCGGTGCGCAACTACCGAGCGCGGGCGAAGGAAGCGCTTGTCATGCAGGGCATCCTTCCGCGTGCAACGGTGCGCGAGCCACTGCTGCCGGCATCTCAGGCCGAGCGCGATGCGATACGCAAGGCCATGATCGCGGCCGGCGAGCTGGCGCCCAGCCTCGCCGTCGGCTGAGAATTCGGCCGCCTAGGCGGCAAGCGCCGGCGCGACCTTGGTGAACAGCAGCTCGACCATGTCCTCCACGTTCCCGCCCGCAGGCGCGAACGGCAAGATCGCCACCTCCTCTATCCCCCTGCCCTTCAACTTGCGGAGCTTGGCAACGCATTCGGTGGGGTCGCCGGCCACGGTCAGGTCTTCAATCAGCTCTTGTGACAATCTGGCGACGACCCAGTCGACCTCGTCCGCATCCCACGCATGCCTGCTCTTCTCGACGAAGTCGAGGACGTCCGCCGGGATCGTGTAACCGATCTCGGTCAGCATCTTGCGGCTGCTCCGCAGGGCCAGGGCGAGCCCGCGCGCCGCTCCACGTCGAGCCGCGGTCGAGTCAGGGCCGACCGACAGGTAGATCCAGCAGGCCTTGCGCAACGGAGGCAATGCCTTATCACGGCTCGCCTCGGCTTCATGAATGCTCTTCAGGGCGTAGTCGAGGCCCAATCCTTGGACAAAGCTGCCGATCAGGACGGCATCGGCCAGTCGCGCAGCGACGGCCAGCATTTTCGGACCGCGAGCCGCGACGTAAATCGGAATCGCGGCTGACGGTTTGAAGTCGAGGCAGTCGTCGAGAAACTGGATCTGCTTCCCCTGGTACGAGAACGCCTTGGGTTCATTCCACATCCGCCTGCAGAGCTCGATGCATTCGGTAACCGCCTGCGCGGGCAATCGTGGCGTCAGCCCCAATGCAGCGAAGCCTGTGGAACCGGCGCCTAGCCCCAGCAGCGCGCGTCCACCGCTGAGCTCCTGAAGGGTCGCCGCCGCTGCGGCGGTCAGCGCCGGGTGCCTGATGTACGGATCGGTGATGCAGATGCCGATCGAAACCCGGGTGGTCACCGCGCCGATGGCTCCAAGCTGCACCCATGGGTCGCGCAGGAAGTGCTCGTCGGCGACCCACAGCCGGCTCAGGTTCTCGTGCCGTTCGAGATCCCGCGCCCATTGGATCACCCCTCTCGAATCCTCGTCGCCGAGGAAAGCCAGCCCAAACAGCATCAGGACGAGCTCACTCGTCGACGAAGGCGACGATGCGGCACGGCGAGGCCTCTCCACCCTCGATCGGAATCGGGAAGGCGCCGATCATGCACCGCTTGTTGAGCACCTGCTCGACATCGCCGCCCAGGTTCTCCACGTGAGTGATGCCGTGACGGAAGGGGACCCGATGCATCACGAACAGGTCCTCCTCGGGCCAGATGTCGTTGACCTTCTTGCCCATCCGCTTCTCGTACTCGCGTGTCGCGTCCGGCCGCTTGGTACGAATCGTGGTGTTCATCGGGTGATCGCCCGAGCCGCAATCGACGGCGGTCCACGCCAGCTCCATCTCCACAATCCACTCTGCGAGCGAGCGATCCCCACCAGGGTGGCGCAGAAAATAGCGCTCCTCGTCCTCTTCCGGCCGTCCGTTGAAGAAGCGATGCCAGCCTGTGTGGAAGACGACGATGTCCCCTTTTTTGATCTCCATGCGGTCGGTGACTTGCTTGGGCGTGATGACCGACCAGTCCTCCATCTCGTCAGAGAGGTCGACGATCACTCCTTCCCGACACAGGGTGGTCAGGGGCACCGATGCGATGTCCTTGCCGCCGGACACTATGTGCATCTGACCGTCGAAGTGCGTCCCGGCATGTAGCGGCGTCTCCAGGTACTGCGAAACGATCCCGTTGGTCGCGTGCCGCTGGATATAGCTCAGCTTGGGGGAGGGGTAGCCGACCCAACCGGGCGTGTGGATCGAGAACGTGTGCGTGAGGTCGACCAACTTCGGCTGCTTCATTAGTGGCCCTCCGGTTGACGTGCGACGGCGTCGATCTCCACCAACGCGTCTGGCAGGACGAAAGCCGAGACCTCCACGAGCGTACTCGCCGGCCGGCTTTCGCCAAAGAATTTGCGGCGCACGGTGTTGACCGCAGCGCGATCGCCGATGCGGCGGAGGTAAACGGTGACCTTGACGACGTCTTCGAAGCTCGCGCCGGCCTTCGCGAGCACCGCCCCTATGTTCTCGTGCACCCGCTCGGCCTGGGCGACCACGTCGTCGCCGCCGATCAGCGCGCCGGAGGCGTCCAGGGCAAGCATTCCTGAAATCCAGATCCAACCGTCCGCGACCACGCCGTCCGCGTAATGGCTGATGGGCTCCGGGAGCTGCTCGGGAAGTCGTAGCCGTTGCAGTTGGGTCACGGATTGCCTCCTTTCTGTAACGCCCGTGGATCCAAGGTTTCTTGACACGCCTTCCGGGCGACTATATAGTCCGGTCGAGTAATTGTCGGACAAATTACCGAATTGCGGGCGAGGGAAGGCAGATGACTGATCGACTGGCCACTTCCAAAGTGCGTGCTGCGTTAGCCGTCGGGGCGCTGCTGGTGCTCGCCGCATGCGGGTCGAGCGCAACTGAGGGCGCCAAACCCAAGACTTACACCGGCACGCTTACCTTCGCCAGCTTCAACCCGTTCACCGGTCCGGATGCCAGCTTCGGCCCTGAGATGGCCGCCGGCTGCATACCAGCCGCCAAAACCATCAACGATGCCGGCGGCGTGCTCGGGCACCAGGTGACGTGCGTCGCCGTCGACACCCGTGGCGACCCCGCCGACGCTGTCCCCGCCGCCCAGAAGATGATCGCCACGACCTCAAACCTGGTCGGCATGAACGGGCCCAGCTCCGATGAGGCGCTGGCGACGGTTCCGATCATCGACCGGGCGCACCTGCCGATGTTTGCGGACTCGGGCCAGGCCGCATTTGACAAGAGCACCTACAAGTACTTCTACCGGCTGACCCCGCCCGACGACGCCGCCGGCGTCGCGATGGCGATCTATGCCTACAACAAGGGCTACCGGAGGGGCGCTGCGGTGTTCGGCAACGACCTCAGCTCACAGGGCAACGTTCCCAACCTCCTGAGCGCATTCGCGAAGCTCGGCGGCCAGATCGTCATCAGCCAGACCCTCACGCTGGACCAGAGCTCATATCGTTCCGAGGTCACGCAGCTAGTGGCGGCCAATCCCGACGTGATCTTCACCGAAGCCGACCCGCAGACCGACGCCGCCTACCTCAGCCAGCTGCAGCAGCTGCACGGCATGATTCCCGTCGTCGGCACTCAGCCGACCGTTCAGCCACCCTGGATCAAGGCCGTCAGCGGTGCCATCGGCAGAAGCACCCTTTCGCAGAACTTCGCGGCCGCTCAACCGTTTTCGACGTCGCAGGGACCGGCCTGGGATGTCTACAACACGGCGCTTCTCGCCTCGGCCTCCGACGTGCCTCAACCTGACCAGTGGAGCCAGGACCCGTACACCGAAACCGACTACGACGCGATCATCATGATGGCGCTGGCCATGCTCGAGGCGAAAACGCCCGACCCCAGCTTCTACAACGCTTTCATCCCGAAAGTGGTCGGGAATGCCGCGGGCGCGACCGAGGTCCATTCGTTCAAAGAGGGGATGGACGCGATCGCGGCCGGCAAGACGATCAACTATGTTGGCGCGGGCGGCCCCATCGCGTTCGATGAGTTCCAGAACTCCACCGGCGCTTTCGAGCTGATCGGCTACGCGAGCAATGGCACCAATCCTCAGCTTGCCGTCGTCAGCGCCGAAGACATCGCGAAGCTGCGTAAATGACGGCGCCCGGACGAATCGCAAGCTGACCACCGAGCAACCAGCCTCAGAGACAGATCGCGTGTCCCAGGTGTTGACGTGGAGCAGCTGATCCCGGCGTTTGGTTTCGGGCTCATCACCGCCTCGATCCTCGCGATCGCGGCGGTCGGGTTCACGCTGCAGTTCAGCGTCACCAACATCCTGAACCTGGCCTATGGGGACATCATGACCGCCTGTGCTTTTGCGGCCTACCTCGCCAACCATGCCGGCGTCAACATCTGGATCAGCCTGGTTGTCGGTGCCCTGTTCGGCGCCGTCTTTTCGATGCTTCTCAACCGCTTCGTGTATTTCGGTTTCGTCAAAAGAGGCACCCGGCTCTTCGCGATGATCATCGTCACGATCGCGGTCAGCCTGATCATCCAGAACGTGCTGCTGGCGATCTTCCGGCCGACCTTCTTCAGCTATCAAGCGTCGCAAGGCCCGTCCTACCACCTTGGCTCGATGGTGTTCACCGCCAGCCAGCTGGCGATCATGGCGATTGCATTGGTGGCCATGGTTTGCGTCCACCTCCTGTTGACGCAAACGCAGCTGGGCCGGGCGATGCGCGCGACCGCGACCAATCCTGGCCTTGCGCGCAGCTCTGGGATCCCAACCGACCAGGTGATCGACGCGGCCTGGCTGCTGTCAGGGGCCCTGTGCGGCATCGCGGGCGTGGCGCTCGTGCTCAACACAGCGACCTTTAGCGAAACCACTGGCGCCGCCTTCCTGGTTCCGATCATCGCGGCGGCAGTCCTTGGCGGTATCGGTCAACCCTACGGTGCAATGCTCGGAGCGCTCACCATCGGCGTCGTAGGCGAGATGGCGGCGACGCTGATCAGCCCTTCCTACAAGGATGTCGTCGCCTTCGTGATCTTGATAGTGGTCCTCCTCGTCCGTCCGCAGGGGATCCTGTCTGAGATCGCGTCGGCCAAGGAGGTGGCGGCATGAGCGACGCGATGCAGTTCTACATCTCGACGCTGCTGATCTATCTCTTCATCGACATCATTGGCGTGCTCGGCCTGAACCTGCAGTTCGGAGTCGCGGGCATCATCAATTTCGCCTACATCGTCTTCGTCGCAGTCGGCGCCTACACGGCCGGGGTGGTGTCGCTTGGTCCCGACTATCCGGGCAACTTTCAGCACTACGTGTTTGGCGCCAGCTGGCCTTTCCCGCTGCCCATCCTGGCAGGCGGCGCGGCCGCGGGCCTGCTTTCGCTGGTCGTCGGCGTCATTAGCTTGCGGCGTCTCCGCAGCGACTACCAGGCCATGGTCATGCTCGTGCTCTCTCTCATCGCGACGCTGGTCGCGTCGAACGCGACCGGCCTCGTCAACGGGCCCGCGGGGCTCGCCACGGTTCCACAGCCGCTGTTCGACCAGCTCGGCCTCCCTTACCTCGAGTACCAGTGGGTCTACACGGGCTGGTGCCTGTTCCTCACAGTGGTCATATTCCTGTTCGTGCGGGCCATCACCAGGTCCCCGCTCGGCCGGACGCTGCGAGCGATGCGCGACAACGACCGCGCGGCGGCGGCGGTCGGCAAGAACATCACGGCGCTCCGGCTGATGATCTTCGTCGTCGGCGGGGTGATCGCCGGCATCAGCGGCGCGGTTTTCGTCGAGTTCATCCAGGCGTGGTCGCCAGGTTCGTGGCTCTATCCCGAGACGTTCGTCTTCCTGGCCGCGGTCCTCGTCGGTGGAGCGGCGAACAACTGGGGCGTCATGCTCGGCACCCTGCTGGTCCCAGTGGGCTTCCTCGAGGCGACACGCTATCTGCCACCGATCTTCTATCAGGGATTCATCGAGGCGATGCAGTGGGTCTGCGTGGGGCTGCTGATTCTGCTGTTCCTATGGTTCCGACCCAATGGCATCTTTCCCGAGAAACCTGGCCGTTTCAAGCCGCGAGCTGCGGCGCTCTCGAGGCCTGCCGAGTAAATGGAGTCTCAGCCCAAGCCAATCCTCGCCGTGAGCGACGTTCGGCGTGATTACGGAGGTCTGAAGGCAGTCGACGGCGCCTCGTTCTCCGCAATGCCCGGCCGCATCACCGGCCTCATCGGCCCCAACGGCGCCGGCAAGTCGACGCTCATCGGCATCATCGGCGGCCAGATCAAGCCCGACGGGGGTTCGATCACGTTCGACGGTCGCGACATCACCGGCCTTGCTCCGCACAAGATTGCGCGACGCGGGATGGTGCGCACATTCCAGCTGTCAGCCGAGTTCACCAAGCTGACGGTGCTGGAGAACCTCCTCGTCGCTGTGCCGGATCAGAAGGGCGAATCGCTGCTAGGCGCTGAGCTCAGCCGCCTTTACTGGGGTCGCAGCGAGGCCGCCAACGTCGATGCGGCGCGCGATGTCCTCGATCGGTTTGAGATGAGCCCCAAGGAGAACGAGCTGGCCGGCAACCTCAGTGGCGGCCAGAAGCGGCTGCTGGAGATCATGCGCGCGCTGATGACCAAACCCAAGATGCTCCTGCTCGACGAACCGTTCGCCGGCGTGAACCCGACGTTGGCGCGCCAGATCGAGCAGTACCTGCTCGACCTTCGAGATGAGGGGCTCTCGATGATCATGGTCGAGCACGAGCTCGCGGTGGTGGAACGGCTGTGCGAGCCAGTGGTCGTGATGGCCCAGGGCAAGGTCATCTCCGAGGGTTCGATGCGCGACGTCAGCGCGCGAAAGGAAGTGCTGGATGCCTACCTCGTCGGCTGACGGGACCGGTAGGCCGGCAGCCTATCTGCAGGTCGATGACCTGAGTGCCGGCTACGGAGCGTCTGTCATCGTCAACGGCGCGTCGGCCAGCGTCGGGCACGGAGAGATCGTGACCATCGTCGGCCCCAACGGAGCCGGCAAGAGCACGTTCCTGAAAGCCATCGTCGGCATGATCCCGGCGATCAGCGGCAAGGTGCGCCTCGGTGACGAGGACGTCACCAACATGAAGGCGAACAACCTCGCCAAGCGGGGGCTCGGCTACGTGCCGCAGGTGAACGACGTGTTCGACACACTCTCGGTTCTCGACAACCTTGCGATCGGGGGCTACCTGTTGAGCAGACCCGACGCCGCGAGGCGCGCGGAGGTGGTGCTCGAGACGTTCCCAGCCCTCAAGACGATGCTGAAGCGAACGGCCAACAAGCTCAGCGGAGGCGAGCGGAAGATGCTGGCGATCGCGAGGGTGTTGATGCTGGAGCCCCACCTCCTCGTCCTCGACGAACCCACCTCCAACCTGAGCGCAGAGCTCTCGAGGATGCTGCTCGAGGAGCATATCCGTCGCCTCGGGAAGGGCGGTACCGCCCTTCTCATCGTCGAGCAAAAGGCGCTGGCGGCCCTGACGATCTCCGACTGGGCGTACGTGATGGCAGCGGGGACGATGAAGGTCTCCTCAGCCGCGAAGGACTTGCTGGCGCGAAAGGACATCGGCGAAGTATTTCTCGGCCGGAGCACCGAGGAGGCGGACGTTCAACGGGCATCCGGCGGGATGGGTTAGAGGAGAACGAGATGGACACCGTCAACAGCAAGACTGTCCTCGACATCGTCATGCCACCCAAAAGCGGCAAGGCGGTCGAGCTGAAACAAGGCCAGCGCATCCGCATCACCGATCTGGAGGGCAAGCAGGTATGCGATGTGGCGGTGTTCAACATGGAGAACCTGCGCGAGAAGCTCTCCACCTCCTACTCGCGCACGCGCTATCCGATGAAGGTGACGGGCGATTACATTCCGCGCGACCATCTCACCGAAGGCGACACGCTCATGTCAACGCTGTGCCGGCCGATGATGACCATCGTCAAGGAGACGGCCAAGATCAAGGGCGTGCACGACACGCACCACCGGATGTGCAACCGCTACCTGTATGAGTCAAACGGGTACGGGCCGCGCGACGGATGCCAGGAACAGATCGCCGCTGCCGTGGCGCCGTACGGGATCGCGTCTGAGGACCTGCCCGACACGTTCGACCTGAACATGAACTTCACCCATGACTGCGAAAACCACAGGTGGTGGATCAAGGAACCTGTCAACGAGCCCGGCGACTACGTCGAGATGCGGGCTGAGATGGACGTGCTGGTCGGGCTCTCGAACTGCCCGCTGGACGTCATGGTTCCGTGCAACGCATTCAACTGCACACCGCTGCGCGTGCAGGTATTCGAGGCTTAGCGGCTGTGGATCTCGGGCTGACCGACAAGGTCGCGTTCGTGACAGGTGCGAGCAAGGGCATCGGTCGGGCCGTCGCCGAGCAGCTTGCGTCCGAGGGTGCCAACGTGGTCATCACGGCAAGGACTGCCGGGCCGCTCGAGCGGACTGCCACCGACATCGCCGCCAAGAGCGGACGGACCATCATCCCGCTCGCCGGTGACATGAGCAAGCCCGAGGATGTGGACCGGTGCGTGAAGGAGACCCTGGATCGGTTCGGCCATATCGACATCCTGGTCACCTGCGCGGGCAGCTCGCCGGGCGGCCTGCTCGAAGAGCTCACCGAGGAACATTGGCTCTCGAGCCTCAACCTGAAGTTCATGGGTTATGTCCGGTCCGTGCGGGCGGTCATCCCGCACATGCGCGAGCGTGGAGAAGGGGCGATCGTGCTGGTGGTCGGCAACGACGGCTTGAAGCCGAGCTACTGGGAGATGACGGCGGGCGTGGCCAACGCCGCCGATATCAACTTCGCCTCCTCGGTGGCCGAGCAGTACGGCCGCTACGGCGTCCGCATCAACACGGTCAACCCCGGGCCGGTCAACACGGACCGCTGGGACGGGCTCGAGAAGGCCTTCGCCCGCGACAAGAAGGTGGACCAGGATCGCGCGCATGAGCTGGCCATCTCGTCGATCCCGCTGAACCGTATATGCGAGCCGCACGAGGTGGCCTCCCTGGTCACCTTCCTGGTGTCGCCGAGGGCCTACTTCATCAACGGAGCTCACATTCCCATCGACGGCGCCCAGCGCAAAGCGCTGATGGACGTCTGATGGGACAAGTGACCGAGGTCTTGATTCCTGCCGGCGAGGGTCGGGCCTTTCATGTTCCAAACGGCGCCCTGCTGGAGATCATCGACGTCGAAGGCCAGCAGGTGGCGGACTTCATATCGATCATCGAAAACGACCCAAAGGAGTGGCTGTCGGCCACCCACACACGCTCGACGACGCTGCGGCTGAACCTGAACATTGGCGATCGCCTCCAGACCAACTGGAGGCGCGATATGTACGAGGTTGTCAGCGACGACGTCGGCATGCACGACCTCATCACATCCATGTGCGATGCGCGCCGGTACCGAATCGATTACGGGGTCGAGAACCATCGGAGCTGCCGGAGTAACTTCCTCGAAGCGCTCGCCCCATGGCGATACCAGGAGTGGCAGATACCAGACGTGATCAACGTCTTCCAGAACGCGCCGATCCATGCGGACCGGACATTCGGAAACGAGATTCCGCTCAGCAAGCCGGGCGACAAGATTGTCTTGCGCGCTCTTCTGGACGGCATCGTGGCGGCTATCTCGGCGTGTCCGCAGGACCTCAACCCCTGCAACGGCTTCAACCCGAGCCCGATCCAGGCCCGGATCCTCACCTAGCCTGGGGGCGCTCGAGTTGAAGGCGCCGACCCCCGACGGCATCGAGCTCTACTACGAGGAAGAGGGCCAGGGCTTCCCGCTGATGTTCGTCCACGAGTTCGCCGGCGACCATCGGAGCTGGGCACCGCAGGTGCGCCGCTTCGCCGGCGACTATCGCTGCATCACCTACGCTGCGCGCGGCTACCCGCCCTCGGACGTCCCGACCGACGCGGCTGCCTACTCCCAAAGGCGTGCAGTCGACGACGCAATCGCAGTCCTCGATGCGGCCAACGCCAAGCAGGCCCACGTCGTCGGCCTATCGATGGGCGGCTTCGCTGCCTTGCACCTGGTCGTGGCCCATCCGGAACGCATTCGTTCTGCGGTCATCGCCGGGGTCGGATATGGCTCGCAGCCTGAGAAGGCTGAGAAGTTTCGCAACGAGAGCTACGCACTCGCGGCCGCCTTCGAGTCGCTGGGCTCGGCCAGGGTGGCCGAGAGGTACGCTGTCGGGCCTGCACGCGTGCAGCTGCAGAACAAGAACCCTGAGGCCTGGCGGGAGTTCGCGAAGGCGCTCGCGCAGCACGACCCGACCGGTGCGGCCCTCACGATGCGCGGGGTCCAGGCCGCCCGTCCTTCTCTTTACGACCTCCAGGATGAGTTGCGTGCCGTGCGCACGCCAGTCCTGATCCTCGCGGGGGACGAAGACGAAGGGAGCCTTGAGCCTTCCCTGATGCTCAAACGGACGATCCCCACGTCCGGTCTGGTCATCCTTCCGCGAACCGGCCACACCGCAAATCTCGAAGACCCGGACGCGTTCAACGACGCGGTCGGCGCCTTCCTTACCGCCGTGAGCAGCGGCGATTGGCACGAGCGCGACTCGCGCGCGCGGACAACTTCGATCATGGGAATCCCGCAGACCTAGCGGGCGATAGAACCCGGCCGCGCGGCCGCCAAGCCGGCGCCCAGCTGGGCGGCGCAGATCGCGATCATCGCCAGGATCGCCAGCGTCCATCCGCCGCTGATCGAGTGCAGGAGGCCGGCGACCAGCGGGCCGAGAGCTGAGATCATGTAGCCGATCCCCTGCGCCATGCTCGACAGCCGGCGCGCGATGACCTCGTCGTGCGCACGAGAAGCCATGAGCAGTAGGGTGAGGCTGAACGTGCCGCCGGTGCCGATACCAAGAAGCGTTGCCCACACGAGTGGCAGCGCTGTCGGTGCGAACAGCACGCCGGCGAGGCCGATGAGGATCAGCACCGAGCACCCGACCACCACCGCCTGAGCATTGCCCGTGCGCTGCGCGAGCAGCGGTGCCGCAAAGTTGCCGGCGATGCCCACCGCGGACAGGACGGCAAGCACGGCACCCGCAGCGACCGGGCTCGAGCCGTGGTCACGATAGATGGTAGGGAGCCACGAAAGGAGCGAGTAGTAAAGCGCGGATTGCAAGCCGAAGAAGAGGGTGATCTGCCAGGCGCGGAAGTCCCTCAAGAGGCCGATGTCCCCACCAGCCGTGTGGGCGCCTGGCAAGGGATGTCGAAGCTGCGGCAGCCACACGGCGAAAGCGACGCCGGCGGCTACGGCCCAGATCGCCAGGGCAAATGGCACGGATCCGCCCAGCGCACCCACGAGCGGCACCGTCAATCCCGCGGCCAGGGCCGCGCCGATGGAGAGCGCCATCGTGTACGCCGCGGTCATCTGACCCAGGTGCTTCGGGAACCGCCGGCGCAGGACGCTGGGCATCATCACGTTCATCACGGCGACCGCCAGCCCGCACAAGACGGTGCCGGCAAACAGGGAGAGGTTTGGCCACCATGGGCGCAGGGCGAGGCCGGTGCAGAGCGCAGCGCACATGGCCAGAAGGACCCGCTCCTCACCCAGGCGTGCCGAAAGTGGGGGTCCGGCGAACGCCGCCAGGCTGAAGCACACCACCGGGATCGCCACCAGCAACGAGCGCTCGAAGTCACTCAGCGAGAGGTCGCGAAGGACCGGCGGCACCTCCGCCACCGCGATTCGCAGGTTGAGGGCGAGCAAGATGATGCCCGCCGCAGTGAGCTTTCTCAGCGCGACTTCGTCCGGATGAGCGACAGAACCCGTTCGGGCGTGAAGGGTAGCTTGGCGTCCGGCACTGAGAGCGCGTCTGCGATCGCATTCGAAATGGCAGCCGTGGACCCGATCGTCCCGCCTTCGCCGATGCCCTTGGTCCCGAGCTCGTGGACGGTCGAGGGCGTGACCAGGTGCCTTATCTCGACTGCCGGCACTTCGCCGGCGGTCGGGATCAGATAGTCCATGAAGCTGCCGCTGAGCAGCTGGCCGTCGGAGCCGTACCTGATCTCCTCCAGCAGTGCGGCGCCCACCCCTTGGGCGATGCCGCCAACCACCTGGCCGTCGACGATCATCGGGTTGATCACGGTGCCGCAGTCGTCTGCAACTACGTAGCGGCGGATGTCCACCGAGCCCGTTCCTGGATCGATCTCCACCATGCAGGCGTGGGTGGCGTAAGGGTGTGCGGCCTGGACGGGGTCATAGGTGACTGAGACGTCGAGCGAGTATCCGCCGTTCTCGGCCGTACCCACGGCTGCAAGCTGAGCCAGGGTGACGCCGGCCGCTTCGCCGTCGACAAGGATCTCCGAGCCTCGGATCGACAAGCGCTGAACGGGCTGGTCCATGCGCCATGACGCAGCGTTGAGGATCTCGGCATGAAGCTGTTTCGACGCGCGATGGGTGCAGGTCGCGGCGGTCACCGAGCTGCGACTCATAAAGGAGCCAGTGCCGCGACCGACCTTGGCGGTGTCGGTCTGCTCGACGATCACGCTTTCCGCGGGGACCCCCAGCTCGGCTGCCGCCACCTGGGCAAACGTCGTCTGGACCCCCTGTCCGATGGCGGGACAACTCGTCTGCACGCGCACCCTTCCGTCCTCGCCCACCCAAACCCGCGCCGTGTCGGTGCCCGGAATCCCGACCATGCCGCGCGCCTTGAAGGTCGAGGAGCCGGCCCCCGTGAACTCGACGTACGAGCTGAGGCCGATCCCGATCAGTCGCCCTTCAGCGCGTGCGCGCGCTTGCTCACCACGGGCTAGTTCGTAGTCGAACGCAGACAGCGCGACCTCGAGCGCCGCCGGAAAATCGCCCGATTCGTAGGGATGGCCGGTGACCGCCGTGTATGGCATCTGCGCCGGGGTGACAAGGTTGCGCCGCCTCACATCTGCCGCGTCGATGTCGAGCCGGACCGCGATGAGATCCATGAGCCGCTCGTGCGTCAGCACCGCCGTCACCATCCCGACTCCGCGGTACGGGCCCTCCGGGCATTTGTTGGTCGCGATTGCATACGAGTCGTACTCATAGTCCCGGATGTCATAGGGGCCGGGGATGAGGCCCGCGCATGTCATCGGGTCCAGCAGGGGGCCGTGCGGCCTGATGCCGTACGCGCCGATGCTCGAAAGCACGGTGGCGCGAAGGCCCAGCACGCGGCCATCTTTCCGAACCGCAGCGCTGAACTGGACCTTCTGGTCGCGCGCGTGGTTCGCTGCCTGCAGGTGCTCGGACCGATCCTCGATCCATTTGACAGTCCTCTGGAGCTGCAGGCTGATCCACGCAAGCAGGATCTCCTCCGTGTACACGTGCGCCTTGAGGCCGAAGCCGCCCCCGACGTCGGAGGCGATGACCCGAACTTGTTTCTCGTCGAGTCCGAGGCTCTCTGCGATCGCATCCGCGACCAGGTGTGGGGCTTGCGTCGAGCTCCACGCGACGACGCCGCCCGAACCATCAGGCATGGCGATGACGCCACGCCCTTCCATCGGCGCCGCCGATACGCGCGGGTGGACGACCTCGCCCTCGACCACGACGTCGGCGTCGGCGAAAGCTTTGGCGACCTCACCGATGGTGCGATGACCCAAGAAGTACCGGTTGTCAGCCACCGAGTCATGCACCAGCGGTGCGCCATCCGACATCGCGTCTTCGAACGTGACCACCGGCGTCAGGGGTTCGAGGTCGGCCTGGATCAGCTCGAGCGCGTCCTCGGCACTGTATCGGCTGTCGGCGACCACCACCGCTACGATCTCTCCGACGAACCGAACGCGGTCGACCGCGATGATCGGGCGGTCAGGCGCGAGAGCTCCGGGGGTGGTGAGGTGGACTCGCATCGGAGCGCACGTGCCCTCCAGCTCTGCAGCGGTGAAGACTGCGGTCACGCCGGGTGCTTGGCGCGCCGCGGCGGTGTCGATGCCGCCGATGCGCGCGCTCGCGTGCGGGCTGCGGAGCATCGCGACGTGGAGGAGGCCTTCGGGCTTCAGGTCGTCGATGAACAGGGCCTGGCCCCGCAGGAGCGGCCCATCCTCCAGGCGCGGCATTGCCGTCCCGATAGGACCGACTTGAACGCTCCGCGCTTGATCTTTCAAAGTCTTGACAGCCCGGTCAATTAGTAATACAAATCACCGATATCGGCAAGCGGGTGATTCGGCGCGACAAAATGGTGCAGCCGGTGGGAGGCGCGTCTCTAGCCAACAGAGCCCGCGAATCCATTCTGCATTCGATTCTCGAGCGACGCTTCGAGGACAGCCGCCTTCCCCCCGAGAACGAGCTGGCCGATATGCTGGGCGTGAGCCGGACGACGGTTCGCTCGGCGTTACAGTCGCTGGAGCAGCACGGCGTGCTCACACGCAGCCCGCGTCGCGGGACCCAGGTGCATGGCCGCCTCAGCCCATCGATGGTCGCCCTCCAACGCCTTATCGGCTTCACGCGGATGCTCGAGGAACAGGGCTACACCGTGGAGACCAGGACCAACTCGAGGATCACGACGACCCCGCCGGCCGAGGTGCTCAAGGCACTCGACGTCCAGAAGGGAACTCCGATGTATGCGATCGACCGATTGTTCATCGCCAGCGGCAAGCCGGCGATCTGGGCCATCAACTACATCAGGACCGACCTTTTCGCGGAGGCACCGACTGACGATCAGCTGGCGCAATCGCCGTTCGATATGGGCGACCTGCTGATCGGAGGCGGGGTCGACCAGGCGCTGGTGGAGCTGGTGCCGCGCAAAGCGACGAAGGAGGTGGTGAAGCAGCTCGGCTTGAAGCCGGCCGAGGCCTACCTTCTATTGAAGGAGTTCCATTTCTCGGAGGCCGGGGAGGTGCTCGGCTTCAGCTTGATCCACGTGAACGACCATTTCGTCCGATTCCGGTTGCACCGGGGCGGGCGATGAGGACAACCGCGGATAGGATCGATCCGGTGGCCATCAATGGGATTGGCACTTCGCCGCTGCGCAAGGAGGACTGGCCGCTTGTGCGTGGCGAAGGCACCTTCATCGCCGACTTCAAGCGCCCCGGCATGGTCCATGCATTCGTCGTCCGCAGCCCGATGGCGCATGCGCGGTTCGCCTCCATCGATCGCACCGCCACCCTCGCAGCACCGGGCGTCGTGGACGTGATCACCGCCAATGAGCTGCCTGACCGCGGCCATCCAATCCCGACTCGCCAGTTCGCCGACGAGGGATCGAATCGCTTCCTGCAGCGCCCCCTGGCGGACGGCGTGGTGCGCTATTCAGGAGAGCCCGTGGCCGTGGTGATCGCCGACTCGCGCTACCGCGCCGAAGACGCGGCAGAGCTGCTGGACATCGATTACGAGCGACTCGACGTCGTGCTCGACCCTGACGATGCGGTGGCGGCGGACGCGCCGCTGCTGCGGCCGGAGGCCGGCACCAATGTGGCCGGCCACCTACTGGTCGAGATGGGCGCGCTCGATGAGGCGTTCGCCAAAGCGGATCTCGTGATCGAGGAGACGTTCCACATACAGCGCCATGCCGCCGTGCCGCTGGAGACGCGTGGTCTGCTTGCCGAGTACGACGCCGAAACCGATTCGCTCACCGTATGGGGAGCGGCCAAGATTCCTCACGTCAACCGCACGATCCTGGCGCGGTTGCTTGGCTGGAGCGACGAGAGCAGGGTGCGGATGGTCGAGCTGCACGTGGGGGGCGGATTCGGCGCGCGCGGGGAGTTCTACCCGGAAGACTTCCTCATCCCGTTCGCGGCGATCCGGACTGGCAGGCCTGTCGCGTGGGTGGAGGACCGCGAGGAGAACCTGCGCGCCACCAACCACTCACGCGAGCAGGTCCACCGAGTCGAGATGGCGTTGAAGAAGGACGGCACGTTCCTGGCTCTGAAGGACAGCTTCATCAACAACACAGGCGCGTACGTGCGCACGCACGGCATGACCGTTCCAGGGCTCAGCGTGTCGATGCTTCCGGGGCCTTACAAGTGGCCTGCCTACCGCGGCGAGTTCCGCAGCGTGGTGACCAACAAGACCCCCGGCGGCACATACCGCTCGCCCGGCAGGTTCGAGATCAACTTCGTGCGGGAAAGGCTGATCGACATCGCCGCGCACTCACTTGGTATCGACCCAATCGACATCCGCCGCCGCAACCTGATCGGCAAGGCGAGCTTTCCGCATGACGTCGGCACCCTGTATGACGGACATCCGGTCATCTACGACAGCGGCGACTATGAGCTGCTCCTCGACAAGGCGCTGGCGGCATTTGACTATGAGGGCCTGAAGCGTTGGCGCCGCGAGCCTGCGGCCGAAGGGATGCGACGCGGCCTCGGCGTCGGATTCTTTGTCGAAAAGGCTGGGCCCGCCGAACGCGAATACGCGCGCGTCGAGCTGAACGACGATGGCGATGTGATGGTGTACACGGGTTCGGCTTCGGTCGGCCAGGGGGTCGAAACGATCCTCGCCCAGGTGTGTGTGAGCCACCTCGGGTTGCCGTACGAGCGCGTTCGGGTGATTCACGGGGACACGGCAGTGATCCCCGAGGGAATGGGCGCATTCGGCAGCCGCGCCACGATGCTGGGCGGCGCGGCGGTGATGAGGGCCTCCGAACAGGTGAGGAAACGGGTCTTCGGCCTGGCCGCCGAGGAGCTCGAGGCGGCGCCCGCCGACCTGGTGCTCACGCCCGAAGGGGTGTCCGTCATCGGTGCGCCGGCACGCAGCGTCTCGTTGAAGACCCTGCTCAGCGCGAGCGGCGGCTTGATCATGGAGGAGCACCGCTTCGTGTGCGATCTGCTGGGTTTTCCGTACGGCATCCACTTCGCCGCGGTTGAGGTGGATCCGGCATCGGGCGCGATCCACATTCACCGGTATGCGGTCGCTTACGACATCGGGCGGTGCGTCAACCCGGTCCTCGTCGCCGGACAGATCTCGGGCGGCTTCGCCCAGGGTATCGGCGGCGCCTTGCTGGAGGAGTTCAGCTTCGATGCGAATGGCCAGCCGCTGTCGGCGAGCTTCATGGACTACCTGTTGCCAACGTCGGAGGAGGTGCCAGACGTCGAGCTGCTCCTCACTGAGGACGCACCGTCACCGCTCAATCCCTTGGGCGTGAAGGGCGCGGGCGAAGGCGGGACTGCAGCAGTGGGTGCAGCAATCGCCAACGCCGTTTCCGACGCGCTGGGTAGCGAGGTCACGCGCCTGCCCCTGAGCCCCCAGCGCGTCGTGGAGCTGGCACGCGCATGAAGCCTGCAGCGTTCGAGTACGACGACCCTGAGACCGAGGATGAGGCGCTCGATCTGCTTTCTCGCCATGGTGACGACTGCAAGGTCCTCGCCGGCGGTCAGAGCCTGGTTCCGCTCATGAACTTCCGGCTCGCGCGGCCGGCGCGCTTGATCGACATCAACCGGATCGAGTCGCTCAGCTACATCAAAAGCGAAGATGGGCGCCTGGTGATCGGGGCGATGGCCCGTCATACGCACCTGGAGCGTGCAAACGAGGTGGCGCAGCGCTGGCCGCTGCTGACGGAGGCGATCGGGTGGGTGGGCCACGCTCAGATCCGCAACCGCGGCACGATCGGTGGCTCGGTGGCACATGCGGATCCTGCCGCGGAGCTCCCCGCCGCGTTCGCGGCTCTCGACGCGAGCTTCAGGGTACGTTCGAAACGTGGCTCCCGGACCCTCGGCTGGAACGAGTTTTTCGTCTCCGAGTTCACCACCGCGCTGGCCCCGGACGAGCTCGTGACCGCGGTCGAGGTGCCGGCGCTCGACCCCGGCGTCGGTGCGGCATTCGTCGAATATGCGCGACGGCACGGGGACTTCGCGCTCGGCGGTGCAGCAGTGACCGTGAAGCTCGGTCGCGATGGACGTTGCGAAGGCGCCACGATCGCGTTGCTGTCCGCTGGTCCGGCGCCGGTAAGGGCATCGGCCGCGGAGCTGCAGCTGCGCGGTGCCACACTCGATGATTCGTCGATCCGCGCCGCGTCAGCGGAAGCGGTCAAGGCTTTGCGTCCGACCTCGGACCTTCACGGGAGCACCGAGTACCGCATCTCCCTGCTGCGAACGATGACCGATCGGGCACTGACCAAAGCGGTGCAACGTGCGGGGAGCAGCACCTCATGAGTCGAAGAATCGCCATCGAGATCAATGGCCGGGCCGTCGAAGGCGAGGTCGAGCCACGCCTGCTGCTAGCGGACTTCATCCGTGACAACGCCGGCCTGACCGGCACCCACCTGGGCTGCGAGCACGGCGTGTGCGGCGCATGCACTGTGCAGCTGGACGGGCACCCTGTGCGCTCGTGCCTCATGTTCGCGGTGCAGGCTCACGGTCGTCGAATCGCGACGGTGGAGGGGATGGCGCCGAGCGACTCCTCGCTGAGCACGCTTCAGCAGGCGTTCCACGAATGCCACGCGCTGCAGTGCGGGTTCTGCACGCCGGGCATCTTGATGACGATGGAGGCATTCCTGCGGGAGGAGCCCGATCCGACACCGGAGCGCATTCGCAGCGCGCTCGCGGGGAACCTGTGCCGGTGCACGGGCTATCAGAACATCATCACCGCGGTTCGCCTGGCAGCCGATCGTCTCAATTGCTGATCGACGTCCACTCCCACTACATGCCGAAGGCGGTGGCGCGCGCACTCGAGCTGCGCGCCGAGGCGCCGAGGATCTTCGAACGCGAAGGGAAGAAGATGATCGAGTACGGCGAACGCTCGGTTGCCCCTTTGGCACCGGTGTTCTTCGAGCCCGAGCTGATCCTCGAGCAGATGGACGGCGCAGGCATCGACCACGCTGTCCTGAGCGTGTCGATCCCAGGTGTCGACTGGCTCTCATCAGAGGACGGGGCGGAGGTGGCGGAGGCCGCCAATGAGGAGACGGCGGCGATCGTGGCGCGGTACCCGGATCGCTTCAGTGGTTTGGCGACGGTTCCGCTGCAGGCGCCGGAGCGTGCGGTGGAGATACTTCGACGTGCCGTGGGCCTGGGCTTGAAGGGGGCGATGATCTACTCCAATGTGGCGGGCGGCCCCCTGGACGAGCCGGCACGCAGGATCTTCTTCGATGCGGCCTCGTCACTCGACGTTCCAGTCATGCTTCATCCGACCTACCCGCTGTGCGCGCCCTCGATGAGGGCCGGCGGCATGATTGAGATGACAGGGTTCCTCGTTGACACCACCACGGCCGCTTTGCGACTGGTATTCGACGGCCTGTTCGAGCGGCATCCGGATTTCAAGTTCCTCGTGCCGCACGCCGGCAGTCTCATTCCATATTTCGTCGGGCGCATCGACCATTTCGGCCGCATGCAGAAGCCAGGCTCGACCGGCGACATCACGGGCGCCGCGAGCGACCACATCCGCAAGCTCTACGTCGACACCGTGAGCGATTGGGCGCCGGCGGTGAGGCTCTGTTGCGACTTCTTTGGAGTCGACAGGGTCATGCACGGGACCGACCACCCCTTCTGGCCGATGTCTCTCGGGCCGCGGTTACTGGATCAGCTTGAGCTGAGCGCCGAGAACCGTGCCAAGATCGAGCACAAGAACGCGGTGCGGCTGTTTCAGATTCAGCTGCCCCAGCGAGAGGGCGGCTGACAGTGTCGAGACTGCCACTCGTACAAGCGGGGAGTTCGCCGGCGGTCGACTACCTCTATGCCGAGATCGAGCGCATGGGCCGGCCGGTGCTGAACCTCTATCGCGCTCTGGCGAATCAGCCGCCCGCGCTGGCAGTATTCCTCGAGATGTCGCGCTATGTGCGGTCGGGCTCGACCCTGGACCCAGGCCTCCGTGAGCTGGTGATCCTGGCCACGGCGCATGAGCTGGGGCAGGAATACGAGGTGGCCCATCACACGCAGGCGGCGGCACGCGTGGGAGTTCATTCTGCGAAGGTAGCGGCGCTGATACCGGGTGGATCTCTCGAGGTTTTCACGCCGGCCGAGCGGTGCGCCGTTGAGTTCGCCCGACAGGCAGCACGCACCCGCACATGCGATGACGCGACGTTCAGCCGGCTGCAGTCGCTGTTCACCACCGAGGAGATCGTGGATCTCGTGGTGACGACCGCCTGGTACCAGCTTTGTGCGGTGATCCTGGGGTCGCTGCGCGTGGAGCTCGAGGCCGACACTCGGTGATCGCCCGCCGAGAAGGCGATGGCTGGACCCTGATCCGCCAGATGGACCACGCAGCGCACTGCGCGGAGCTGGCTCGGGCGTGGCGGGACGGGCCATTTGGCGAGGATTCCGTGTCCGCGTCTCTTGAATACGCGGCCGGCTTCCACGACCTGGGCTGGGCGGAGATCGATGAGCGGCCGGAGATCGACGCGGAGGGCCGGCCCTGTAACTTCACGCAGATCGACGAGGCGCGGCACACGGAGTTTTACTCGGGTGCGGTGCGGACGATAGCGTTGACAGACCCATACGCCGCTTACCTGGTGAGCCTGCACGCGTCCGGGCTATACAGCCGGCGATATGGATGGGCGGGGTTGAAGCCGGTGGACTGGACGGCGATCGGCTCGCACGGCAAAGCGCTGTTGAAAGGCGAGCGCGCGTTCCGAGCGGAGGTGTCGGCATCGATCGCGCCGGGAGAGCTCGAGTTCGAGGCGTCGTGGCGCAACTATATGCTGCTCGAAACTTTCGACTATCTGTCACTGCTGACATGTTTCGGCTTCGAGAGCTCGAGCTGTGGTCCTGTGCCGACGGTTGAAGGGCGGTGGGAGCAGCTGTCGGTCCGGCGCCTGGGCCCGTGGGACGTCGAACTAGAGCCATTTCCGTTCAAGGGCGATCGACTCGAGGTCGAGGTTGAGTGCATGCACGTCGAGCGCCAAAACTTCAGGTCTGTCGACGAGCTGCGGACTCAAATCAGCTCAACACCGCCGGGGATTCGCCGAACTGTCTACCAGGCCGCCACTGAGGTCAGATCTTGAAAGGGGAGGCTAGCCCGCCGGCCATCGACCATCTGGGTTGGGCGGTTCGCTCCATCGATTCGTCTCGCTCCCATTTCGAATCAAGCCTGGGCCTGGACCTCCGGAGCGACGAGCGATTCCCCGATGTACGCGTCGCATTCTTTGGCAGGGGCTCAACGCACATCGAGCTGCTGGAGCCGCTCGACCCGGAATCCGACGTCGGCCGTTTCATCGCGCGCAGGGGCGAGGGCCTTCACCACCTCGCGTTGCGCGTGGACAATGTCGCGGCCGCGCTGGCAGAGGCGCCAGGACACGGCTTCCTGCTTATTGACAAAGTTCCGAGAGCGGGCGCTCGCGGCACCACGATCGGCGTGGTCGATCCTCAGCGCGAGGATGGAGTTCTCGTCCAGTACGTTCAGGTGGCCATGTGAGCCTCGACGGCAAGACAGCGCTGGTCACCGGTGGCACCAGCGGGATCGGGCTGGCCATAGTCCGAGCCCTACGTCGCGACGGCGCACGGGTGATCGCGGTCGGTAGGTCCAAGGAGCACATCGAGGCGTTTCGCGAGGAATTCGGAACGGACCCGCTGGCAAGCGCCGAGCTGGCGGACGTTCGCGATGCTGACACGCTCAAAGCGGTGCGCGACCGCCTTGATGGCCTCAACATCCTCATCCCCAATGCAGGGGTAAACACGCGCGTCAAAGCCCTCGATCTTGAAGATGAGGCGCTGCGGGAGATGTTGCAGACGAACCTGTATGGCGTTTTCAAAACGTGCCAGGTCTTCGGCCCTCTGCTCTTCTTACGACCAGGCGGGCGGGTCGTCGTGACGAGCTCATTCGCTGCCATCCACGGCCTGGATGTCCGGGCGGCTTATTCGGCCACGAAGGCTGGACTGTCAGGCCTGGTACGCAGCCTGGCGATCGAGTGGGGCCCAAAGGGGGTGACGGTAAATGCGGTAGGGCCGGGCATCATCGAGACCCCGCTCACCAGGGCATATATGGACAAGCATCCGGAACGGGTCGCGGCGACAATCGCGAACACACCTCTGGGGCGAATTGGCACCCCAGAGGACGTCGCCGACGTGGTCGCGTTCCTCGCGTCGGACGGTGCGCGATTCATCACCGGGCAGACTATATATGTGGATGGTGGGGTGAGTGCCGGGAGCTCATGGTGGTAGTGGGAGGGCTTCGCGAACAATGAGCGGCAACAGCATCGACGACATCGCAGTTGGATTGCGAACCCGGCTCACCAAGACGGTGAGCGAATCAGACGTGTACCTCTTCGCTGGAATCACCGGCGACCTCGATCCGAACCATGTCGATGAGGAGTACTGCCGCAAGACCAGCCTCGGCCATCGAGTTGCTCACGGGGCCTTGCTCGTCGGCTACACGTCTGCGGCATCCACGAGGATCCTTCAGGACTTTGACCGGCCAATGGTGTCCGCCGGCTACGACCGCATCCGGTTCCTGAAGCCGGTTTACTTTGGCGACACGCTGACCATCGATTATGAAATTTCGAGCATCGAGCGGGAACGCGAACGCACAGTGGCGAAGATCGAGGTCAAGAACCAGCACGACCAGCTGGTAATGGTCGCCACGCACATCATGCAGCTCGTGACGTGAGCGAGCCCAAGACCCTCAGGCTGCTGGAGGGCGTGCGCATCCTCGCTTTCACCCAGTTCTTGCTCGGCCCTGCCGCGTGCCAGTACCTGGCCGACATGGGCGCTGACGTGATCAAGATCGAGCCGCCAGGTCGTGGTGCGTGGGAGCGCAGCTGGTCCGGAGCCGATACCTTCATCGGAGGGGTCAGCGCTTTCTTCATGCTGGCAAATCGGAACCTCCGCAGCGTGACCCTGAACCTGAAGAGCAAGCGCGGGGTCGAAGTCGCACAGCGGTTGGTCGAGACCGCCGATGTGGTCGTGGAAAATTTCAGGCCAGGGGTTATGGATCGCCTGGGCCTCGGATATGAGGCTCTGCGCAAGATCAATCCACGGATCATCTACGCGGCAGGGTCTGGGTATGGCGGCGACGGTCCATACAGCCACCTTCCCGGCCAAGACCTGCTGATCCAGGCCATCTCTGGCCTTGGGGCCAACACGGGAACCGAGGGGCAGGGCCCTACCGTCTCGGCGGCGGCTGTTGTCGACCAGCACAGCGCGAGCTTGCTGGCGATGGGAATTCTCGCTGCCCTCGTCAGCCGTGGCCGCACCGGCGAAGGACAGCGGGTCGAAGTGGTCATGGTGCAGGCGGCCCTGGACCTGCAGGCAGAGCCGATCGTCTATCACCTGAACGGCGCACAGCTTCGACGTCCAAAGACTCCGGCGGCCGACACGTTCCACGCGGTGCCGTACGGCTTCTACGCCACTGCGGATGGGTACCTGGCCATCTCCCTAACACCGGTAAAAGCGCTCAGCGAAGCTCTCGGCAATCCAGCCGACCTTGCGCTTTATGAGAATCCAGACATCGCTTACACCAGGCGAGATGAGATTCGCGTGGCGCTGGACCCCTACTTTCGCGAGCGGACCACGGAGGAATGGGTCGATCTCCTTCGCACCCACGACATCTGGTGCGCCCCCGTGAAGAACATGAACGAGACGTTCGAGGATGTCGCGGTCAAACACATCGCGCCGGTGCTCGAGTTCGAACATCCCCGCGCGGGACGCGTGAGGGTTCTGAAGCATCCGGTGCGGTACAGCTCAGGCGAGGCGACTCTTCGCAGGCCGCCACCTGACCTCGGCGAGCATACCGACGCGGTGCTTGGCGAATTGGGATATGACGCCGGCCAGATCGAAGCGATGCGAGAAGAACACGTCATCTAGCCGCCGACCAGATGACTTGTCCCGTTAGCGCTGGCTAGTCAACTCGATTTCGGGAGCTGAGCGCGGGACCGCGCTGGCTGGGATCATGCCGAATCATGCTTGCAAGCCTGCTTTACTCGACCGTCCGGCTTTTGGTCGACCTGCTGAGCATTCGCGATCGGGAGCAGGCCGAGCTCCAAGCTGAAGTTCTGGCCCTACGCCATCAGCTGCGGGTGCTGCAACGGCAAGTGCGCCGTCCGAGATGGCGTTCCGGCGATCGGATGGTCCTGGCCAGCCTGATCGAACGGATCCCCAAGAGACGCTGGTCGGCGTTAGTCCCCAGCCCAGAAACGATCCTGCGCTGGCATCGCGAGCTCGTGCGCCGCAAGTGGGCCGCCTTCGGCAAGCGCCCAAGTCGAGTGCGGCCGGCGATGGACCCGGACGTCGTCGCCCTGATCGTCAGGTTGGCCCGCGAGAACCCAAGGTGGGGGTACCGCCGGATTCAGGGCGAGCTGCTCAAGCTTGGACGCCCGTGTTCACACGTGACTGTCCGCAAGGTGATGCGGTTGCATCGGGTGCCGCCAGCGCCCAGGCGATCAACACGATCGTGGGAGGAGTTCGTTCGTGAGCACGCCGCGCATCTGCTAGCGACCGACTTCTTCACCGTGGAGACGGCCTGGCTCGGCCGTCTTTACGTGCTCTTCTTCATCGAGGTCGGCAGCCGTCGCGTCCATCTCGGCGGCGTCTCCGCGCACCCTACGGGCCAGTGGGTAGCTCAGCAGGCTCGAAATCTGGTCTGGCACCTTCAGGACGATGTCCTCCGGGCGACCCACTTGCTGCACGATCGTGACAGCAAGTTCTGTGAAGCATTCGACGACGTGTTCATGGCCGAGGGAGTGAAGGTACTCCGCTTGCCCTTCCGAGCTCCGAGAGCGAATGCCTACGCTGAGCGGTGGGTGGGGACGGTGCGCCGGGAGGCGCTGGACCATCTACTGATCTTCGGACCACGCCAGCTCGAGCGTGTGCTGCAGGAGTTCATCGACCACTATCACACGGCTCGCCCACACCAAGGCCTCGGCCAGCGGACTCCAATTCGGCGCGCGCAGGTGCGGAGCGAATCTGACAACGGCCAAGTCATTCGCATGGATCGCCTCGGTGGTCTCATTCACGAGTACGCTCGGGCAGCGTGATGCGAGTCGACGGAGCATGGTTAACGAGACAGATAGCTCCGATCTGGCTGGTGGTGCGGGCGGCCGCACTCATACTGGAACAGCGCTAATGAAACAGCTATGCAGCTACCGAAGCTGAACCACGAAAGTAGTTATACCTAAGCTTTCCAAGCTGGTTACGTAGGTTCGATCCCCATCGCGGCTCCAGAATCCCGATTTGAATACGCATTTGCGTGCGCTCGACGTCCGGCAAGAGCGACTCGACTGTTCCCTCATCTGACTTACTCTAGTTTGCGGTGGCTGGCCGGCCGTGGATTCCTCTGCCGATTCGCGAATACGGCCTGCTCGGCGACACACGCACGGCTGCTTTGACTTCGTCGGCGGGCTCTATTGATTGGATGTGCTGGCCGCGTTTCGACTCGCAACCGATATTCGGTCGCCTTATCGATCCCAAACACGGCGGATGCTTCGAAATTTCAGTATTGGGCTCGACTCGCACGGCGCGCCGCTACCGCGATCGTTCAGCGATCCTAGAAACAACCTGGAAAGCCCGCGGGGGCGAGGCGACGCTGGTTGAAGTCATGGCGATGGGACGGAAAGGGTCAGTGCTGGTCCGGCGC
Organism: Candidatus Dormiibacterota bacterium; assembly: GCA_036569865.1. GTDB lineage: Bacteria > Chloroflexota > Dormibacteria > Dormibacterales > Dormibacteraceae > Palsa-872. The sequence continues at coordinate 15,784 of DATCPW010000187.1, read as the reverse complement.
CTCACTTGCGAAAAGGGCAACGTGGCCGGACGGCTGGTCTACGATCCGCGACCCGGTCTGCCCGGGAAGACCAGTAAAGGTTCCCCACTGGTCCTTCTGACCGATCCTGAGCTCCGGGTTCGCCCGGGCAGACCGACCGAATTTGAACTGGCTCGAGGACAGGCGTTGATGACCGTTCTGTCGGATCGCGACGATCCTGTTTCGGCAGCTCAGGCTGCCCAGCTCATCAATGACACCGACCAGTGGTGGCGGGACTGGAGTGATGAGATTCGCTCGGGTAAGCAATATCGCGACGTCCTGGTCCGAAGCCTTATCAATCTGCGCCTCCTCACCTACACGCCTACGGGAGCCCCCGTTGCCGCCCCTACGACCTCACTCCCCGAGATAATTGGCGGCGGCCGGAATTGGGACTACCGGTTGTCTTGGCCGCGCGACGCCAGCGTCGGTGTGGCCGCCTTTCTGGCCGTTGGAAAGTACAAAGAGGCGCGCGAATTTGTGAAGTGGCTGGTGTCCCGCGCATGCACTGGCTCTGATCCGATTCGAGTGTTGTACGACCTCGACGGGAACGAGGCGAAGCGTGAACGGAAACTTCGTGGCGTCGCAGGCTATTTGGGCAGCCGGCCGGTCCGGGTCGGCAACTTAGCTGCTGACCAGCACCAACTCGACGTCTATGGCTGGGTGGTCGACGCTGTGTGGAACCTGGTGAAAGTCGACCGAAAGCTCAGCATCAAAGGACGCCAGGCGCTCGGTAACTATGCGGACTGGGTGGCCTCCAATTGGCATCAGCCTGACTCCGGCCTGTGGGAGGTTCGCGATACGCCGACCCACTATGTACATTCGAAGTTGTGGGCCTGGATTGCACTCGACCGAGCTGCACGAACGGCGAAGGCACTTCGAATGAATCGCCGCAGGGCCGGAGCTTGGGAGCGCGAGCGCGATTTGATCGTTGATGACATTCGGACCCATGGGTTCAGTAAGGACCTCGGAAGTTACGTCAGGGCTTACGGTTCGAGTGAGATGGACAGTGCCCTCCTTCTTCTGCCGCTCACCGGCTTCGACGATGACCCCCGACGCGTTGGGGGGACTGTGGACGCAATCTGGAAGGAACTGGGGGCTGGCGGACCACTTGTCTACCGGTATCCGCCCGGCCAGGACGCGCTGCCTGGCAAAGAGGGGGCATTCCTGCCCTGCTCGTTCTGGTTGCTGGAGGCCTTGCTCCGGCTGGGCCGGGTCGATGAGGGGTTGCGTCTCTTCGAACAGGTTCTGAATCTTGCCAATGAACTCCTCTTACTGCCCGAAGAGATAGACCCAGCGACTGGCACCTATTTGGGCAATTACCCACTGGCCTTGAGCCAGGCGGGCCTAGTCCATGCTGTTCTGGAGGTGCAAAAAGTGCTCAATGCCTAAGCGGGTACGCGGTCCGATTGTGATAGTCGGCGCGGGTTTGACTGGAGGTACCGCGGCCAAGACATTGCGGAAACAGGGTTACGCCGATGAATTGTTGATACTCGGGGAGGAGCCCAGCTTCCCATTTGGACGACCACCTCTGACCAAGGGTTACCTGCGTGGAGAAGAGGACCTTTCGGGCTGGATGGTCGCACCGCTCGACTGGTACAAAGCGCATCAAATTCAACTCGTGCCAGCGAAGGTTTCAGGCGTAGACCCTGCTGCCAAGCAGGTGAAATTGGAGTCGGGCGATGCGATCGGTTATGAACAGTTGCTGCTCGCCACCGGCGGCCGAAACCGACGCTTTGACGTCCCAGGCGCACATCTTCCGGGCATTCATCAGCTCCGGACGATTGCCGAATGCGATGCGATCAAACGGGCAGCCAAACCTGGCGCTCACGCTCTTGTCGTGGGGTCGGGTTTCATCGGTTCGGAGGTGGCAGCCTCTTTGCGCCAGCTTGGCTTGAAGGTGACCTCAGTCATGCGCGGGAAGGCACCGCTCGACGAGGTTCTGGGTCCCGAAGTGGGCGGCGTCTTTGGCGCGATCCACCGCGTGGCTGGAATCGAGCTCGTGGCCAAGGACGAAGTGGTCCGATTCGAGGGCTCGTTGCGGGTCGAGCGAGCCGTCACGAAAAAGGGTCGGCGGCTTGCGTGCGACCTCGTGGTTGTGGCGGTCGGGATCGAACCAAATGTCGAAGTGGTCAGGGGCTCGGGTGTTGCAACCAGGGACGGGATCCTGGTCGATGCAACCTGCCGCACCAATGTGGCCGGCATCTTCGCTGCCGGGGACGTGGCCAATCACCTTCATCCGATCTTCGGTCGCGTGAGGGTCGAGCACTACAACAACGCCGAGAAACAGGCTGTGGCGGCGGCAAGATCGATGCTTGGCTCGCGAGCCGCATACCGCTACATGCATAGTTTCTGGAGCGACCAGTTCGAGCACAAGCTCGAATACGTCGGTCATGCCCGGAAGTGGGATCGCTTCGTGGTCAGGGGGTCCCTTGACGAGCGCAAGTTCGTCGGCTTTTATCTGCAGGCCGGCAAGCTGCTGGCGGCCGTCGGACTCAACCGCGGTGGCGACCCGGAGAAGGACAAGGACGGCGACCTGGCGAAGGCGGGTCGGCTGATCGCAAAAGGCGCGCGGCCATCACCGACGCTACTCGCGGATGAAAAAGTAAATCTCGAGTCCTTATAAATCATGTGATCGTCCTTGACACCAATTCGTGTGGTGGATCAAGGGCGCCGAAGAAGCTGTCGATCCAGTCTTCGTGTGGAGGGGCTGGCAGCGGGTCAAAGGACAGGCAGCGCCAACCATTGGCCTCGAACCAGTCCGGGCGCTCGGGGCTGATGAGCACGATCTCCCCGCCGCTCCCTGTCACGCGTTCGAGCTCATGCAGCACTGTCGCGTCAGGGCCCAGCGATCCACAAGCTGCTGTGAGCTGAGACCAACCGTCCCGGAGCGGCAGCGCCTCAGCCCACGCCGCTACGACATGGACGTCGGCCAAGCGCCTTCGAAGCAACCTCCTAAGTCCAGCGGAGGGCTCGATAGCGATCACGGACGCGCATCGCTCCGCCAGGTGAGCGGTCAGCCGCCCGCTGCCTGCGCCTATTTCCAGCACTCGACCCGGCGCCGTCGGTAATGCAGCAATCAAGTCTGGGTGGATTGGTTCGGCGAGGGCTAGTGCGTTCCACCTTTCTGGTTCGAGGTGGTACACGAGGGGCCAGAAGAACGCCCGAAGGACTCTCTCGCCGCCTTCCCGATCGCCAGCTGCTAGTAGGTTGCGCTCGGCAGCAGGGACTCGCGCCAGCTCGTGGTCGCGCACCCAGGCCGGCAGTCGACCAAGGTCGGAGATTGTGAAGTGCCGCCACCCGGGCGGTGCGGTCTCGACAGCACGCTCGTATTCCATTCCTATCTCCGATCAGACTAGGTCGAGATGCTGCTGGCCGGCCCGATCTACACGCAGCGCGTGGGGCACATCCCGTGAGAATCGCCGTCGTCGCATCGCCGGTGACCCCGTTGCGCCCTGCCCAGGTGGGCGGCGCTCAGTCTGTGATTTGCGATCTGGCGGTCGGGCTGGTCCGACGTGGCCACAGTGTGCAACTGTACTGTGCCGAGGGCTCGGAGGTGGCGGGTGTCGAGCTACGTATGGTGCCGACTCCTCCAGACGCACTTCGGGCACTGGTGATGCCGGGTGGCGCTCAAGCCGTGCCCAGCCCGGGTGTAACCGCAGCGATCACGACCATGTTCCGCCGCATTGCGAACAGCCGGCCGGATGTCGTCAGCCAGCACGCCTTCGACGCGCCCGCCTTCGAGCTGGCGGAAATGCTTCCGGCGCTGCATACGTTGCACCTGCCTCCGATCACGCCTGCCGTCGTCGCCGCTGTTCAGCTGATTCCGGCAAAACGGCTGGCGACGGTTTCGCAGTCGTGCTGGCGGGAGTGGGAAGCTGCCGGCGCGCAAGTCGGCCGGGTGATTCGCAACGGTGTCTCGGATCTGTCTGTCAATGGCGAACCTGTCGAAGAGGTCGCTTTGATCGCCGGGCGAATCTCTCCGGAGAAGGGTGTGGATCATGCTCTGATGGCAGCGCGCATGGCGAGTCTGCCCAGTCGCATTGCCGGATCGCTCTACCATCCCGACTATGTGGTCGATCTCGCCGGCGTCGAGGTCCTCGGCTCCATCCCACGAGACGACTTACGTCGGGTGATGGCGCGCAGCGCGGTGACCGTTTGCGCGATCCGTTGGGAGGAACCCTTTGGAATGGTGGCGGCCGAGGCGCAGATGGCGGGCTGTCCGGTTGCCGCATACCGACGCGGAGCTCTGCCTGAGGTCGTGGAGGAAGGCGTGAGCGGCTTCCTCGCCGCGCCGGACGACGTCGAGGATCTTGCCCGCGCGATCGTCAAATGTCTGGCGCTTGACCGCAAGGAGGTCAGAGCGAGCGCACAACGACGCCTTGGCTTGGAAGGCATGCTGAACGGATATGAGGCCGCGATGAGCGAGGTCGCTCGGTGAGTCCAACCGCAGTCGTCACTGGCGGTTCGGGCGGCCTCGGTCGGGCGGTCGTAGCTGAACTAGCGGGGCGCGGCTGGGAGGTCAGTTCGCTCAGCCGTCGCGAAGGCTGCGATGTTTCGGACGAAGCACAGGTCCAAGTGGCCTTCGGCCGGATTGAACGCCTTGACGCGCTGGTCAATTGCGCGGCTCAGCTCATCAAGCGACCGATCCTGGAAATGACCGCGGCGGATTGGGACGCACAGCTTGATGCGGGTCTCCGCGGCGCCTTCCTGTGCAGCCGCGAGGCGTTTCGGCTGATGCGGGAGCGGGGCGGATCGATCGTCATGGTCTCGAGCCTCTCGGGCGTTGCCGGCGCGGAGAAGTTCGCCGGCATGGCCGGTTACGTAGCGGCAAAATCAGGGCTCGCGGGGCTCACCGAAGCACTGGCGGCCGAAGGGCGACCGCACGGCATCCGGGTGAACGCGATCAGCCCGGGTGCGATCGACGCGCCGATGCTCCGCGTCGCAGGCGTGGAAGGTCCCCAATTACAGCCGGCGGAGGTCGCCCGGATCATTGCGTGGCTGGCTTCCCCCGAATCGGCACCGTTGTCGGGCGCCAACCTGCGGCTCGATCCTACCGATCATGCTATTTGATTAGCAGGCGTTTACTGGGTAACGTCGCGGGCGAGGGCAATGGCTGGGGACGGCGTTTTACCAGGGGAGTTGGCTCGATGACCAGTACTACGGTTCGAATTACACGCCGGGCGACCTTTGCGGCGGCGCATGTCCTTTGTCGTCCTGAATGGAGCGAGGCTCGCAATCAGGAGGTCTTCGGCCTCTGTTCAAGCGATCATGGCCACAACTACGTGGTCGAAGTGACTGTCGCCGGCACGATCGATCCCGAGACTGGGATGGTCGCCAACTTGAAAGACGTGGATCGTATCCTTAGACGCGAGTTCATCGACTTGGTCGACCACAAGCATCTCAACCGAGACGTGGAGTGTCTTCGCGGGGTGGTGCCGACGGCGGAGAACATTGCGATCACGGCCTTCACGATGCTTTCGCCTCACTTCGCGCCCGCGCGGCTGGTGCGGCTGCGCTTGACCGAGTCGGAGAACAACGCTGCGGAGATCAACTGCGAATGAGCATCACCCAACCGGCACGTGGCCTTCCTGTCGAGGAGTTGGAGACCCTTGCGCGGACGATGCTGGCGACGCTCGGTGAGGATACCGAGCGCGAGGGACTTGTTGACACCCCGAGGCGTGTAGCCGAATCGCTTACATACCTGACGGAAGGCTATGGCGCCGATCCAAGGCAAGTCGTCGGCAGCGCTCTGTACGAGCATGAGGGCGACGACCTGGTGACCGTCCGCGACATCCCCTTCTACACCCTATGCGAGCACCATCTCCTACCGTTCTTCGGACGTTGCCACATCGGCTACCTCCCCGCGGGCAAGGTGATCGGCCTTAGCAAGCTACCAAGATTGATTGACGTGTTCACACATCGCCTCCAGCTACAGGAGAGGCTCACCCGCCAGATTGCAGAAGCGATCGATCGTGTATTGCGGCCACGAGGTGTTGCCGTTGTGATGGAAGCGCGGCACCTATGTGTGGAGATGCGCGGCGTTGAAAAGGCGGAGAGCGAAACGGTAACCTCATGCCTTCTCGGCGGATTTCGTGAGAATGCCGCCCTGCGTGCCGAGTTCCTGGACCTGGTCCGGAGGTAGGGGCCGGGATACTCCGATTGCGGAATTCTGCCAGGAAGTCGTTGGGAGAGGAGACAAAGTGGCCGCACCAACCGGATAGCGCGCAGGGGTATAAATCCGGAGAATAGCGCCCGTTGGGACCCGAACGCGACATCGACGACCCGGCTCTCCAGCGCATAAAGCTCGGGCCAGATGTCGAGCCGCCGGAAAACGAGCTCCTCAAAGCGCCGCCTGAGGCCAATGAGGTGGCGGCCACCGGCGGTCCGGCCGCCCCGGAGACGGGCGTTGGCGCCGCCCGGCGGTTGGGCCTCAAGGGTTTCCTGCAGATCCTGGGGCCAGGCCTCATCACCGGGGCGAGTGATGACGACCCGAGCGGCATCGGCACCTACTCGCAGGCCGGCGCCCAGTTTGGCTACGGGGTCCTCTGGACGGCGCTGTTCACTCTCCCACTCATGGTCGCGATGCAGGAGCTCAGTGCGCGAATCGCGCTGCAAACGGGTGTCGGGCTCGGACTCAGCCTTCGCCGCAAGTTCCCGGCCTGGCTGGTCGGCTCGTGCATCCTCTTCATGCTGGTCGCGAACACCATCAATATCGGCGCTGACCTAGGCGCCGTCGCGGCAGGTGGCTCGCTGCTGACGCGGGGGGCTATCGCGCCGATCTGGCTGGTGGTGCCGGCGGCCGCCCTGATCGTGGGGCTCCAGCTCTTTGCCACCTATCGGGTCATATTCACGGCCTTCAAGTGGCTCACCCTCGCGCTTTTCGCATATGTGATCACCGCTTTCCTTGTCCATGCGCCGGCCGAGAAGGTGCTGATCGCTACCTTTGTTCCCCACCTGGAACTCAACAAGGCGTTCATCACGACCATCGTTGCGATCCTGGGCACGACCATCTCGCCATACCTCTTCTTCTGGCAGGCGTCGTCTGAGGTAGATGAGATGCGTGCTGCAGGCCAGCTAACCGAGCGCGAGCGAAAGGGGGTCACGCGATCTGAGCTGCATGCAGCGCGGATCGACGTTTTCGTCGGGATGGCGTTCTCGCAGTTGGTGATGTACTCGATCATCATGGTCACCGCCGCGGCCTTCAATGCCCACGGCACGACGGCGGTCATGACGCCAGACCAGGCAGCTAAGGCGCTACAGCCCCTGGCCGGCTCCTTCGCCTTCGTCCTTTTCGCGGCCGGGCTCATCGGAACAGGCCTCCTGGCGATCCCCGTCCTTTCGGGTTCTGCAGCCTACGCTCTGGCCGAGTTCGCTGGCGTTAAAGGGACGCTCGCCGAGAAACCCAAATATCGGCCCACCTTCTACGGGGTGATCGTTATAGCGACCGCTGCCGGCGTGGCCTTGAACTTGTTCCACGTCAATGTGATCAGCGCCCTCTTCTACACCGCGGTCATCAACGGCGTCGTCGCGCCGCCGCTGATGATCCTGATCGCGCTCCTCGGCTCGGATAAGAAGGTCATGCAGAGGCGGGTTAGCGGTCGGATCAGCGCCTCCCTTGTCTGGATCGCGACAATCGGCATGGCGATCGCGGCTCTGCTCTTGATCGTGACCCTGGTCCCGCACGGCCCGCTGAGTTGAAGCTGCTTGATTTTCGAGGCGATGATTCTTTCCCTAGCGTGAGGTCCGGCTTCGATTGGCCTCGTTACGTACGTCCTCTTTGACGTCACGGCCGGTGCGCTTGGCCTTGCCGACCTGCTGCCTCAACTTGCCTATGGGGTACACAAAGTCCGTCGAGTTCGAAGTCGAACTCTCAATAGGCCAATGAGCAACGCCAACGAAGGACCGGTTACGATCTGCGGCCGTCGTGATGGCCTCGATGCTCTACTCGCTCATCCGCGTCGTACTCGACGGATCGCAACGAGCCACAGTAACGAAGCCAAGCGAATCCCTGCTCCGGAGCCAAATTCGAATCTGAATCGTCGCCTAGAGTTCCAGAGGTACGCCCGTACTACAGCAACCGTATAGCAACCGTATAGCGACCGGACCCGCACGGTCGCGCTGTCAGTTGTTCTTTCTTTCAGTGCCGCGGGCCGAGTCCTTATGAGAAAGCCGTTTGAACTCAGGTGGAGGGCCGTACTTCGGAAACAGCTTTTACCCTCGGCTAAGTCGAAACAACTTGATCAACGGGTTCAGGTAATGGGATCACAATTACCGTCGCTAAGAATGCCTCCCCAAAGAGAAGACCTTGACGCGCAACAGCGATTTGTCCTCGACACAATCTTCGAAGTTTTCCGCGACAACGCCAAATGGCCGACGGTTCGGGAAGCTGCTAGGCGCCAGGATAGCTTGATGTGAGACGTGCTTGGAGGGCCAGCAGTTGAACGATAGACGCGTCGGTCGAAATGACGCAGACCTAAATGAAGTCCTGCGCCGAGGGCGATTTGAAGATCTCGCAGGCCTGACCATCATCGCCGGCTTGACGCTTGGCGCTGCGCTCGCCGTGGTGCTCCAACTAGGTGGCCCACAGAACATCATCCTTCCTTTCATCGGCGTACTGGGACTCATTGCGATAGTGGCCTCAGTAGCGTGGGTTATCGGGATTATGCGAACGACAAAAGCGCTGGACCGTTTAGACCCCAAAGGACGGCAAGCCTCCTCACTGTGGGCTTATCTTGTGCCAGTAGGACTCGCCATTGCCGCGGGGATCATCTACTGGTTGGCGGGGGACGATTTCAGACGGTGGCTCTGGGTAGCTTTCTTCGTCGGTGGCGTAATCATCTTCAGTTGGGTGCAGACACGTCGTGGAAGTGCACGATCTCGTCGGCGACCGTAGCGAGCTCCTCAGGTTTCAATCAGTCTGAGACTTGGAACAGGTTGAGTCCCCAGCCCGGGCGCTCACTACGACCAGTCGCCAACCCGGTCACCTACACAAACCCTGAGGTGCGCAGAAAGTCCGTTTCAGGCAGAGCGACCGATATGAACGTTCGCGCTGATCAATCAGCTACGTCGACCTGAGAAACTCGTCGAGGGGGGCGCGACAGATCGGGGCACCAACTGCTGCGTACAGCACATCGCTCGTGACATGAAGTCAGGATCGATCGATGCGAACCTCCGGGGCTCGCACTCGCTTCGCGGAGGTTTCGAGCCTTACGCGTTAACTCTTCGCTGACAGCCAAGATGACAGCCAAGTCGACGGACGAACATGGACATCAGCGGGCGTGCATGGAATCTTTAGGCTCTTGGCCGATCGTATGCGGACGGTAGTGGACACCCGTGGATGCTAGGCCCGCGGTCTTCAAAACCGTCTGCGGGCTTGGCAAACCGAAGGATTGTGTCTCGCGCGTCCTCTATGAGTGTCTCGTGTGTGTTTGAGCTATGCCCTTGTCAAGCCCCCAATTGGTCCAATTCATGGGGTTCGCTGCTGACTTGGCCGAGGCCTCTGACGCCGTCGGTGTTGGTCCATTCGTACAGCAACGCCGGTGCTAAACCGTGGCAAATGGTGATACGCAGCGGCGCTCAGTGAATTCGAGGCGGTATTTCTGAACGGGCTTCAGCGATCTGTTAACCGCAAGGTTCAGGGTTCGAATCCCTGCTCCGGAGCCAATTTCGAATTTGAAATCGAGCCTTGCTCAAAGCTCTTCGCAAGGCTTACTACAACCGTACTACAACCAGTTGTAGCATCCGGTCGGTGGTGATGGTCCTGGAGGTATCCAACATTGGCTTCCAGCAGGTGCGCCGGATTGAGTAGCGCCCCCGACTTGACCTCTGTATTGCCAGAAACTCGTCTGGGTAACAGCCTGGATCCCGAACTAGAACTACAAGAAGTGCGGCAAGCGATTGCGGAGGCCCGTGACTGGCTTGCGGGTTTCAAATGGTGCAGTCGAGTAGTTAGGAGTTTCTGGGGTTGGGGCATTCCTCCTACGTTGTCGATATGTCTCTTTGAAATAGAACCTACGAACTCCCACGTAGATCGATGGCTGTGGACAGTCACCGGCGACGTTCCGCCGGCATACCTCGTTACGGATAACGCTCGCAAACCGCGTGAGGCGCTCGAAGTCTATGTCTTTGAAATGGGGCTTTGGGTACGCAAGGTTAGAGCGCACGAGGATCTAACAGACGTAATCCCCGTCGATGTTCCCCGGACAGAGGAGAACGCCGACCTCCTCGAAAGTCGCCTTAACTTCGTAGAGACAGAGATCCTCAACGACTGGGACAGTCTTTGGCATCCCGAAACACAACAGTGACGGTCCAGTTGGCAGCGGGCGCGGAAACCGGGCGAGGATTTGCCGGGTTCGATCGAACTGCGCTTTTGCCGACCACGGCCTACCATCTTCATGCGATGTCGGACGAGAAGACCCGCGCCTTCTTTATAGGGCCAATCGGTCCGATTCCGATTGTCAGTGAGGATGACCCGCGGCGCGTCGCCAGCAACGCTGCCGCCCGGGTCGCCCAGGCGGCGGTCGACCGCGACGATCTGATCGCTCTAGTTCTGAACCATCCGGACGCGATTGTCCGAATGGAGGCGGTGCCTCGCCTCAAAGCCCGGTTTCCGAATGACATCGGCGCGCACGACGCTTTGATGCATGCGGTTATCGATGGCGACGAGGCGGTGCGCTGTGCGGCGGTGTATGCGGTCGCCGACTTAGCTCTCCCGCTGGCGGGGGACCTGTTGGCGACTGCGCTAAACGACACAGATGCAGATGTGCGCTACTTCGCCGCCATGGGCTTACAGCAACTTGGAGATGAACGTGCGCCCGACGATCCGGAGGCGTTCGCCTACGGTCATCCAACTGGGACGAAGGGCCGCTAAGAAGCGAGCTGGGCGTGAACTCGATGGCAGGACATGCGAGCCAATGCCAAACCTGATCGCAAACATCCCCGCTTCTCTGGGACAGTGCGGTGTTTGCCGAGCAGCGTCGACTACGACGCCGTAGGGCGCGTTCATCGTCACCAGGGCAGTCGAGTTGCGCGGACCCCTAAGCCACCGCATCTCTATCAGGTCGGATCCCTAGTCGAAGCAATCCATACGATCTGGGTCGATGATCCTTCGCTGCACCAAGAAGCTGCTCGACTTGATTGAAGCCAGACCGAGAGACCTGGGCACCGCGCGGGCAGGTGATGACGACTGGTACGCCAACCTGTTGTGGCTGGACCGGCGAAAGTGCCTGCTGCTGGCTCATGCCGGCACGCTATTCTCCGTTCTCGTTGCCGATGTTCGAAAGGCCGACTTACTGCCGATCGGCCGATTAGTAGTCGGAACAATTGATCGAGCCCTAGATGCCGAGAACCTTACGCGAGGGAGGTTCGGCAAGCTTGATCCCAACTCGGTGGAGCTAGCAACGACGGTGAGCCGGACGGTTTTGGGATACATGAATGAGATGGCCAGATACTGCCATTACGCCATCACTGCCCAGGGCGGGTTCGAGCGTATAGACTTCGACTCCCTGAATCGCCAGCTGCGTCGCGAACTCCATCTGTCGCGCTACGCACAGGGCTTCTTCGTTCCCATTGAATTGGCGGCCAAGCGATCGAACGCCGGGTAGCTGCAGGGCAACGCGGCCGGGCGGGTATAACCCGGTTATACTCTAATCATGAAGACAGCGATCTCCATTCCGACGCCGCTCTTTCAAGCTGCCGAACGACGCGCTCGCAAGCTCGGGCTGTCGCGAAGTCAGCTCTACGCCGAGGCGCTGGAGCGGCTCCTCGGCCATGATCCCGACCAGGATGTAACCCGAGCGCTCGAGGCCGTTTACTCCAAGGAGAGGTCGTCCATAGACCGCGGTCTGGTCGCTGCGCAGCGCCGGGCCACCGCTGAGAAGTGGTAGCGCGGAGCGAAGTTTGGTGGGCTGACCTTGGCCCACGCCAGGGTTCGGCGCCGGCTTGGCGCCGGCCTGTTCTAGTCGTTTCTGCGGACGCCTTCAACCGCTCGCGTATCAAGACCATCACCGTGGCGGCAATCACATCGAACCTCCGCCTGGCCGCAGCGCCGGGCAATGTCGCTTTGGCGGCCGGGACTGCAGGACTGGATCGCGACTGCGTGGTCAACGTCAGCCAAGTTGTCACGCTGGACAAAAGCAATCTCGAGACTCGGCTGGGCAGTCTAGATCTTTCACGGATGGAACAAGTCGATGCTGGACTCCGGCTGGCCTTAGGGCTCTGAGCAGTCGCCTCGTACAGCAACGCGGGCGACAAACGATGCTAAACGGCGATGTTCAGAGGCACTCACGAATACGAGTCACAATTTCTCAACGGGCTTCACCGATCTGTTAACCGCAAGGTTCAGGTTTCGAATCCCTGCTCCGGAGCCAACTGGGCGGAGCCAACTGTGAATATGTCACGCAATCTAAGCGAGTAACACAGTTGCTCCAAGGCATCCTCCCGGCCGGACCTAGGAGAGCCCCGACGTAGCCGACGGATGACCCTGCGGCGATTTTTGAGCCTGACCCTCTGAACTCAGGGCCTTTGCGCGTTCCGGCTCGTTGAGCACCGGCAGCCTCATGTAGGGCCTAATGTTTAATTTTCGGCAGGCTCATCCGAAGAGGTTATGGAGAGCTTGAACGCCCGCACTCCGGACCTGATCTTGATGGACGTGCAGTTGCCCGGACAAGACGGCCTGGCACTTACTCGTCAACTCAAGGCGAACCCCCCGACGGCCACCATCCCTATCGTGGCGCTGACGGCCCGTGCAATGGCCGGCGACCGGGAGCAGGCAATCGCCGCCGGTTGCATCGGATACATCACCAAGCCGATCAACACCAGAACCTTCGGCGACCAACTCCGGGAATTCCTGCCTGCAGAGCGGCTTGAATCGGGTGTGCCCCGCCAATGAGCGCTCCGAGACCATCTTCCAAGGGGTAGACCTGGCTCGAATCCCGGCTCCGGAGCTATGTCATGTCTCTATACATCGAGTCGTGGTGGCTGTGATCCGCCGACGGCCCAAGACACCGTAGATGCTGCGCGGCGGTCTTCATATCGCTCTCCCTAAGGAGTTTGATAGGCCAGGCAGGCTCGGCCTGAAGTCGTAACCATGGTTTGATCTATAACCGCGCATGGCACACAGGCTCCAGCGTGGGGGGGCCAGTGGTTTCTGAGTGTTTGGCCGCGACTCATAATTCCTATTGTGCAGATGTCGTGAGCCACGGTCCTGCGTAGTCCTAGCCTGGCGGCCGCAGGGCTGGCGCTGGCGCTGGCGCTGTCGGGTTGCGCGATGGTCAAGTCGGTTTTCGCCACCCAGGCCGGCGGCGCCGGCGACGAGCTGGCGGCAGCCGCGGCGACTCTAAATTACGTCCACGAGGGCCGAATCACCAAGCCTTACGCCCGGTCGGCCATCGCCAACTACCGAGAGTTGCTCCTGAACTTCGAGCCCAAGCTGCGCCAGGCGAAAGGAGCGCCGTCCGGCGCCGAGGTCGATCGCCTCGTCGCTGTCTATCGCGCTGCGGTGCCTGCGCTGGATGCGCCCTGCCTCGATGACGGCTGCGACTGGCAAGGACAGGCCGCGACGCTCGAGGCCGCCGCGGCGGCCCTCAGGGAGGCGGGCGGAGGTTGAAGACCATCCTGGGCGTAATGCTGGGCATCATCACCGCGATTGGCGGTTTCGTCGATGTTGGGGCGGTGGCGACGTCGGGTGAGGCGGGCGCGAAGTTCGGGCTCGGCCTCGTGTGGGCCTTTCTGTTGGCTACTGTCGCGATCATGCTCCTGGTTGAGATGAGCGGCCGCCTGGCGGCCGTCTCCAAGAAGCCGTACGCGGCCGCGATCCGCGAGCACTTCGGCTTCAAGTTCTACCTGCTGCCGCTAACCAGCGAGCTGATCGCTAATGCCCTGATGTTCACCGCCGAGATCGGCGGCGTGGCGATCGCGCTGTCGCTTTTGACCGGGCTCAGCTGGCACCTGATGTTCCCGGTGGCGGCGATCGCGGTGTTCGTGACGATCTGGCTGGCGTCCTTCGAGGTAATCGAGAACGGACCCGCGATCCTGGGGATGGTGACGCTCTCCTTTGTGGTTGCCATCGTCGCCCTCGGCGGGCCGCCGAAGGACGTGGTAGTGACACTCTGGAACCCGGAGATCAAGTCGGGTGAGCTGGGCGAGTACCTGTTCCTGGCGGCGGCTATCCTGGGCGCCGTGATCAGCCCCTACCTGATCTTTTTCTACTCTTCGGGCGCCCGCGAGGACGGATGGACGCGGCGTTCGCTAACGCTCAACAAGATAACCGCGGTGGTGGGAATGGGCTTCGGTAGCATCACTGCGATCGCGTTGGTAATGCTCTCCGCAATGGTCCTCGGGCCACTCCACATCAGCGGTGGAACGCTGGGCGAAGTGGGCCTGTCGATGGGCAAGGCCTTGGGCCGCCCCGGGAGCGTTCTTTTCGCGTTAGCGCTGTTGATTACCTGCTTCGGCGCCTGCCTGGAGGTTGGGCTGTCGATGGCCTACAACCTCTCCCAGGGCATGGGCTGGCGCTGGGGAGAGCACCACAAGCCTGTCGACGCCGCCCGCTTCAACCTGACGATCATCGTTTTCTTGCTCGTGGCGGTGGCGATCGGGCTGATCGGCATCGACCCTCTGCAGCTGGCCCTGCTCGGCTCCGCGGTCACCGCGCTGCTGCTGCCGATTTCGCTCGCCCCCTTCCTCGTGATCATGAATGACAGCCGCTACCTCGGGAAGGAGACCAACGGCTGGCTGAGCAATGTCGGCACGATTGCGATCATCGCGATGGCGTTCGTGGTCGCGGCGGTCTCGATGCCGCTGCTGCTTCTCACGGGGGGCGGCTAACAATGAACCGGACGCTGCACGTCATGCGGGATATCGTGGATATCCAGATGGTGTCGGCCGATGGCAGGGAGCTCGGGCGAGTGGCAGACCTCGCAGGCAAGATGGAGGCCGATGGGTCAGTCGAGCTGACTGACATCCTTACCGGGCCCGAGGCGCTCACCGGCAGGTTGGGCACCTTCCTGAGGCCCGCCGCCAAGCTCATCCTCCACGGTCGTTTCGAGGCCAGTATTCCGCTCACCGAGTTGAAGACTAAGGGGCTGATCCTGCGCCTTAGGCAGGACGCCGACGCATACCGCGTCGGTGACTCGGAGGGCTGGATCGTCGAGCACATCCTGAGGTTCATCCCTGGCAGCGGCTACCGTGCATGGAAGGAGCGCGCGGGCAACAGGCGCACCGGGAAAGGAAGTAGCGGGTGAGCGCGCAGGCTCGCAAAGTAAGGGTGGCCGACCTGATCGGCAGCCGTATCGTCGACAGCGACGGCCGGATCATCGGCCTCGCGGTCGACCTGGCCGTCACGGACGGCCCGCCCTACCGGCTGACCGGGATCCTCAGCGGCGGGTGGGAGTGGCTTGACCGGCTGGAGGTGGTGCGGTTGTTCAGGTACCACCTGCGCGGCCACCACCACGCGCACCGCATCCCGTGGGACGACGTCGACACGTTCGACGGCTCCCCCATCCGCCTCAAGGCCAAGGAGTAACCGCTGAGGCCTTCCCTGGCTTGGAAGCCTCGCTTATGTCGCTGATCTGCTCGACATATGCCGTGCCCCTCCCGGCCCACCAGGCCCAATCTGATCTTGGTCGATCGAATTCTTCTATCGAAACTGCGGAAGGTCCCGCGCCTTGGAGGTCGGCTGACAGCAGTTTGTGGGGAGCCCCGCGACTACCCCGCTCCCGCAGCGCGAGACTGGCTACAGCGATCCAGGTTGGCGTGCCGACCACGG
>DATCPW010000186.1:0-3642 GCA_036569865.1 Candidatus Dormiibacterota bacterium | reverse complement strand
GACTGCGCGCTTCGGACCGCGGCGCCCACGTGCGTTCGTGCGGGTGCGCTGGCCGCGAACCGGCAGGCCCCTGCGATGGCGGCCGCCACGATAGGAGCCGATCTCCGTCATGCGCTTGATGTTCATCGCCACCTCGCGCCGCAGGTCGCCCTCGATGAGGACCTCTTTCGCTGTGGCCATGCGGTCGAGGATCTGGCGGAGCCGGCCGACCTCCTCTTCGCTGAGGTCCTTGACCCGCGTGTCGGGGTTGAGGTTGGCCATCTTCACGAGCTTCTCGGCTGTCGTGCGGCCGATCCCGTGGATGTACATGAGTGAGATCACCACCCGCTTCTGCGGGGGTATGTCGATGCCGGCGATACGCGCCATTTAGCCCAGCTCCTCCACTAACCCTGTCGCTGCTTGTGCTTGGGCGTCTTGGAGCAGATCACGCGGACCACCCCGTGGCGCCGGATCACCTTGCAGCTCGAGCACATCTTCTTGACGGACGGACGTACCTTCATCTCCAAATCTCTCGAATTCGCCCGCGTGATCGATCGCTTTCAGCAAGCTCGACCCCCACCTTGTCCCCAGCGAGTAGCCGGGTAAAGTGGGTGCCTGCACGATCGGCGACGTGAGCCAGGACCTTGGCCCCGTTCTCGAGCTCAACCCGGTAAACGCCGTTGGGAAGAGGCTCGACCACGACCCCCTTCACGAGCGGGGGGCGCTGGGGCACGAACGATGATTGTACGTCAAGTTCGTATTCGCGGTCAGGCCGGGCCTATGCCCGTTTGCTTGAAACTGAGAGCGAGGGCTGGGCTGTGAGAATCAAAGGCCCTTTGTCGGTGATCGCCACCGTGTGCTCGAAGTAGGCCGAAAGGCCGCCGTCGACCGTGCAGATCGTCCAGCCGTCCGGCTTCATGTAGACCTCGTGGGAGCCCGCGTTGACCATGGGCTCGATCGCCAGGGTCATCCCCGGCTTCAGCCTCGGCGGGGTCCCAGGGGTGCCGAAGTTGGGCACCTGGGGGTCCTCGTGCATCTGGCGCCCGATCCCGTGGCCGACGAACTGGCGGATCACTGAGAAGCCGCTGGCTTCGACGTGCTTTTGGATCGCGGACGAAATGTCGCCCAGCCAACCACCCGGCCGGGCCTTTTGGATGCCCACATACAGGGCCTCTTCGGTGACCTTGAGCAGCTTCTCGGCCTCCGGGCTGATCTTGCCCACACCCACTGTGATGCCAACGTCCGCCCAGAAGCCTTCCAGCACGAGGCCGAGGTCCAGGCTGACCAGATCCCCCGCCGCCACCTTCCGGTTGCCCGGGATGCCGTGGACGGCCTCGTCATTGATCGAGACGCAGATCGAGCGCGGGTAGCCGTGGTAGCCAAGGAAGCCGGGGGTCGCGCCGCCTTGACGGATCAGGCGCTCGGCGATCCTGTCCAGCTCGATCGTCTTGACGCCCGGCACGCAGGCTTCGCGGAGAGGCGGCAGCACTGAGGCGAGCAGGGTGCCTGCTCGTGCCATCAGGTCGATCTCGTGGGCGGTCTTGAGGTTGATCATCGTCCGGATACCTGGCCATTCTGGCCAATCGCGGTCAGAACCTGGCTGCTTATCTCATCAATGCTGCCCCTACCGTCGATCTCCGAAACCAGCTCCTCGGACCGGTAGTGGTCGAGCACCGGGATCGTCTTATGCAGGTAGATCTCGATCCTGGGCTGCACCGCCTCCTTCTTGTCGTCCTCCCGCTGGACCAGGGGCTTGGAGTCGGCCGAGCACCGCTCGGTGCCGGGAGGATAAGTCCGCTGGCAGGCGGGGCAGACCAGCCGCCCGGAAAGACGCCGCAGCAGCTCGGCGAGGCCGACCCTCAGATAGAGGACCCGGTCAAAGGTTCTGCCCAGCTCTCTCATCAGCACGTCGAGGGCCTCGGCCTGCGGGATCGTTCGCGGGAAGCCGTCGAGGATGAAGCCCTTGGCGCAGTCCGGCTGGCGCAGCCGATCCCGGATCATTTCGATCATGATGCCGTCGGGCACGTAGCCGCCGGCGGCCAGCAGGGGTTGCGCTTGGCGTCCAAGCTCGGTGCCGCGTTCGATCTCGGCCCTGAGCATGTCCCCGGTGGCGATGTGCGGAATGCCGAACTTCGATCGCAGCATGTTCGCCTGCGTGCCCTTGCCGCTGCCGGGGGCTCCGTACAACAGTAGGTTCAAAGCTCCGACCCCGCTCCCCGACCCTCTCCCCTGCTGGGAGAGGGCATCTTTTTCATGTTATGAAGCCGCGGTACTGGCGCATCACCAGCTGCGTCTGCAGCTGTTTCATGGTGTCCAAAGCAACACCGACCACGATCAGGATCGCCGTCCCACCGAGGTACATCTGTTGATGCGGAATGCCGGATATCCCCGCGGTCAAGATCGGCAGAACGACTGTGATGAATCCAAGGAAGGTCGCGCCGGCGAAGGTGACGCGATTCATTACCGCGGCGAGATATTCCGCGGTCGGACGTCCCGGGCGGATTCCCGGGATGAAGCTTGAATAACGTTTAAGGTTGTCAGCCACGTCGTTCACCTCGAACGTGATGGCCGTGTAGAAGTAGGTGAACCCAAACGTCAGCGCGAAGTACAACGCGTTGTAGGTGATGGCCATTGGAAGGTTGGCGGTGTCGGGCGCGAAGTTGCCTCGGATCCACGCTGCCGCCTTGTAGTACCAAGTGTCCGGCGGCGCGCCTGTGAAGTAGTTGGCGACGATCGTCGGCAGGAACATCACCGAGATCGCGAAGATGATGGGGATGACGCCGGCGTGGTTGACGCGCAGAGGCAGGAAGCTCGCCCTGCTCTGCACCTGCTTCAAGCCGACGGTGCGCTGCGCGGATTGAATGGGGATCTTCCTCACCGCCTGCTGCACCTCGATGATCACCGCGGTCATGACGAGCGCGATGATCCCGAAAATGATGAACGGCAGGTAGTCGGCGAGGCCGCCGCCCGTCCCGCGAGCGCTGAACACTGCCGCGACACCCTGCGGGCCGCGCCCGATGATGCCGGCAAAGATGATCAGCGACACGCCGTTGCCGATGCCGTACTCGGTGATGAGCTCGCCGAACCACATCAACATGACCGTGCCTGCGGTCAGGACCAGCACGATCTGCAGGCGCTGAAACCAGTCGAGCGGGCCGAGGATTGGGGGGCTGGTGTTCTGGAACAGGACCGTGAACCCGTAAGCCTGTCCGGCTCCGAGGGCGACGGTCAGGTAGCGGCTCCAGCGCGTGATGCGGCGCCGCCCCGCCTCGCCCTCCTTGGAGATCTCCTTGATCCGTTCGGAGATCACCGTCATCAGCTGCATGATGATCGTGGCGTTGATGTAGGGGTTCATGCCCATGGCGACCACGCTGAAGCGCGAGAGGCCGCCGCCGGAGAACAGGTCCAGAAGGCCCAGAAGGGCCTGGCCCTGGAACAGCTGGGCCAGCGCGGTCTGGCTCGCGCCCGGGACCGCGATGTTGGCGAATAGCCGGAATGCGACGAGGATCCCGCCTGTGAACAGGAGCTTGTTGCGAAGCTCCGGCAGGCGGATGGCGTTGACCAGTGCTTCTAGGAGATTCATCTAGGCGTCCCGCCCACTACTCGTCTGGGGGAGCGGCCTCCCCGGGCTCGTCCTTCTCGGCTGCAGGTCTCTCGCGCGCG
>DATCPW010000185.1:0-6147 GCA_036569865.1 Candidatus Dormiibacterota bacterium | reverse complement strand
GCGGTCGAGCTCGGCCAGCTCTTCCACCTGCGAGGCCTAGACGTGGCGGTGGTCGACGGCGTGGTGATCGCAAGCGTCGTCCCAAACCTGAACCCCGCACTGATCGAGGTGTCCAGGCGCTACCTGAAGTGCGACCCCGTGATGGTGGGCCCAGGCACCAAGACCAGCGTGAAGGTGAGGTATGACAACCCGAAGGACGTGGGGGCGGACCGGATCGCGAACGCTCTTGCCGCCTTCACCAAGCACGGCGGTCCGATCGTCGTCATCGATTTCGGCACCGCCGTCACGTACGACGCCATCAATGCCCAGGGCGATTACCTTGGCGGAGCGATAGCCCCGGGCGTGGAGATCTCCCTCGACGCTCTGGTCTCGCACACCGCGATGCTCAGGAGGGTGGAAGCCGTGGCGCCGGACTCCGTGATCGGGCGCAACACCGTGACCTCGATCCAATCGGGGCTGGTCTGGGGGTTCGTCGCCCAGGTCGAGGGGATGGTGCAGCGTATGAAGGCGGAGCTGGGCGGCTCGGCCAAGGTGATTGCGACTGGCGGCCAGGCGGCGCTCGTCGCAGGCCTGACCGAGGTTATCGAAAGCATCGACCCACTCCTTACTCTTGAGGGCTTGCGGCTCATCTACCTCCAGAACTCCGATGGCGGTCCCAGATCGCAATGACCAATGCCCCCGTGTTCAACATCTATCTGCTGGGCAGCTTCGACCATGCCGGTTTGGAAGAGGTGTTGGCTGAGCTCGGGCTGGAAGGGACACGGCTGGAAGACACCACCACCATCGTCTCGCCGGCGCTGATCCTGCTCGGCACCGGGCAGAGTGCCCCCCAGGGCCTCGCGGACATTTCCATAGCGCTTCCGCCTGACGCCTCGCCGGCCGCGCTGCGCCACCTGCTGCACCTGGCGATGGAGAACGCGGCGCTGAAGCAGTCGGTACGGCAGCACGAGGACCGGGCCCGCCGTCAGCATCGTCAGTTCGAGGAGCTCAACCGCATCGGCATTGCGCTGTCGGCGGAACGGGACATCGGCAAGCTGCAGGAGTTCATCCTCACCACGATGCGGCAGCTCACGAATGCAGACGGCGCAAGCCTGTGGCTGAAGACCGTCGGCGACGACGGCCTGCCGAAGCTCTTCCTGGCCTCGAGCCAGAACACCTCGATCGACAACACCTACCAGGCCTTCAAGGTGCCGGTGGACGAGAAAAGCGTGGTCGGCTACACGGTCACGGTCGGCACCAGCCAGATCTACGACGACGCGTACAACCCTCCGCCTGGCAAACCGCAAGGCGGCAAGGGCTTTGACCAGCAGTACGGCTACCGAACGAAATCGATGCTCACCGTGCCGATGCGCAACTACAACCACGAGGTGGTCGGGGCCGTCCAGCTGATCAACGCGAAGCGCAGCTACGAGACCAAGCTCACCGTGGCCAACGTGCCGGACGAGGTGGTCAGCTTCCGGCCCGAGGACCTCGAGATGATCGAGTCAATCGCCAGCCAGGCCGCTGTGGCCATCGACAACAAGGTCTTGCTGGACTCTATCC
The DNA here is from genome assembly GCA_036569865.1 of Candidatus Dormiibacterota bacterium. Taxonomy (GTDB): domain Bacteria; phylum Chloroflexota; class Dormibacteria; order Dormibacterales; family Dormibacteraceae; genus Palsa-872. The sequence goes on along the minus strand of DATCPW010000185.1, from coordinate 4,605 downwards.
AGGCCCTGTTCGACGGTTTCGTTCAGGCAAGCGTGACCGCGATCGAGCAAAGAGATCCGAGCACCGCCGGTCACTCGGGCCGCGTCGAAGCCCTGACCACGAGCCTGGCCGGCGAGGTGACCAAGATCGACGTCGGCAGATACCGCGACGTGTACCTAACCGACGACCAGCTGAAGGAGCTTCGCTACGCGTGTCTCCTCCACGACTTCGGCAAGGTCGGCGTTCGTGAGCACATCCTGATCAAGGCCAAAAAGCTTATGCCCGGGCAGCTGGAAGTGATCCAGGCGCGCTTCGAATCCGTTGAGCGTTCCGTGCAGGTCAAGTACGCAACCGAAAAGCTCGAGGCAATGCGACGTGGCGCCGCAGGGGCCGGCGTGCTCGCTGACATCGACAAGCGGCTGGAGGAGGACCTGGTCCAGCTCAACACGTGGATCCAGGGGATCGTTGCCGCCAACGAGCCCAGCGTCCTGCCGGAGGACAAGGCATCGATGCTCGAGTTCCTGTCGCAGCAGACCTACTACGACATGGCCGGCAAGGCGCACCCGATGCTCGACCCGCAGGAGTTCCGTTTCCTCAGCATCAGGAAGGGCACTCTAGATCCGCAGGAACGTCTCGAGATGGAGTCGCACGTCACGCACAGCTTCCACTTCCTGAGCAAGATCCCCTGGACTCCTTTGATGCGCGGCGTGCCCGAGATTGCTTACGGGCACCACGAAAAGCTGGACGGCACCGGTTATCCGCGCGGCCTGACTGGCGACGACATCCCGATCCAGGCGCGGATGATGACGATCTCGGACATCTACGACGCGCTCACAGCGCAGGACCGTCCTTACAAGCGCGCAGTGCCGGCGGTGAAAGCGATCGACATTCTCAAGAACGAAGCCAGCGAGGGCAAGCTCGACCCCGACCTTCTCGACGTGTTCATTGCCAAACGTGTCTACGACGTGACGGCGGCAAGATGAGGATCAAGTTCTGGGGCACTCGAGGCACCAGGCCGACGCCTGGGCGAAGAACCTTGAGGTACGGCGGCAACACCACCTGCCTCGAGGTGCGGGACAAGGACAACAACCTCATCATCGTTGACTCCGGCTCGGGGATCGCTGAGCTCGGCAGCGGGCTCAACCAGTCCGAGCCGCTGCAGGCGCATCTGCTCATCACGCACACGCACCTGGACCACATCCAGGGGTTCCCGTTCTTTCTACCCGCTTTCGTTCCCGGCACGCACCTGACCATCGTCGGGCCGTCCGGATCGGCGAAGTCGCTGCAGGCGGCCTTTGCCGACCAGATGGACCCGGCCTACTTTCCGGTGCGCCTGGATCACATGCCGGCCGAGATGGAGTTCATCGAGCGCAACCCCGGCGAGACGTTCGAGGTGGGGGGCTTGCGGATCACGCCGCACCTTTTGATGCACCCGATTCCCACGTTCGGATATCGGATCGACGAGGGCGACACACGCTTTGCGTTTGCGACCGACAACGAGATCGCACTTTTCGCCAACAACGAGAACGGGACGCTGAAGGACCTCGCCAGCTGGTGCAAGGATGCAGATCTCTTGGTCCACGACGCCCAGTACAGCACCGAGGAGTACAAGACCCACGCCGGCTTCGGGCATTCGACCTACGAGGAAGCGCTTGCGTTGGCGGAGCAGGCTGGGGCCAAGCAGCTCGCCTTCTTTCACCACGATCCCGTGCACTCGGACACGGATATCGATGGCCTCATCGAGGAGGCGCTCGGGAATCACCAAGCGGCCGGCGGCGCCAACATCGACGCCTTCCCGGCGGCCGAGGACCAGGAGATAGCGCTCTAGCCTTTAGTCTTTCTAGATGAAAGGGAACCTAGGGTTCCCTCTCATGCTCTCCTTCCGAGAATTGGTCGGATTTACTGAGGATTAGTTTCTCCGCGCGACGCTTCGGTGGGATGGAGACAAAGTCATGGCCGGGGAACCCCGGCCAACCCTGCCCGGCTAGCTGGGGTTGGTGCGATACCTCCGTTAGTCTTTGCCCGTGACAGAGGAGAAGGACGCTGATCTCCCTGAGGAGATGGTCGACCGCCGCGAGAAGCTCGAGCGCCTTCGCGCGGCCGGCATCGACCCGTACTCGCGCGGATTCAAGCCCACGCACTCGACGGTCGAAGCGCGCGCGTTGCTTGCAGATGGCGATCGAACAACCGCAGAGGTAGCGCTCGCCGGCCGCTTGATGGTCAAGCGTCTGCATGGCGGCTCGGCCTTCGCCGACCTGCAGGACGGAGCCGGGAGGATCCAACTTTTCGCCAGCCGCGACATCCTCGGTCCCGAGGCGTTCGAGCTATTCTCCGGCCTCGACCCTGGCGATGTGATCGGCGTCAAGGGACCAATGTTTCGCACACGGCGCGGGGAGCCGACAGTTGAGGTTCAATCGGTGCAGCTGCTGACAAAGGCATTGCGGCCGCTGCCCGAGAAGTGGCACGGGCTCAAGGACATAGAGATCCGCTACCGCCAGCGCTACGTCGACCTGATCGCGAACCCCGAGGTGCGCGAAGTCTTTCGTGCGAGGACCAGGATCATCACGGGACTGCGGAGCCTGCTTGACGAGCGCGGTTTCGTCGAGGTGGAGACGCCGGTACTGCAGGAGGTCCCCGGTGGCGGCCACGCGCGGCCGTTTCTGACGCATCACAACTCACTGGACCGAGACCTCTATCTGCGGATTGCGCTCGAGCTTCACTTGAAGCGGTTGCTGGTGGGCGGGTTCGAGCGTGTTTACGAGGTCGGTCGGGTGTTTCGCAACGAAGGGCTGTCGCCGCGCCACAACCCCGAGTTCACGATGCTCGAGTGCTATGAGGCATACGCCGACTACGACGATGTGATGGAGCTCGTCGAAGACCTCGTCGTGGCCTCGGCCAGGTCGGCCGGTCGGCCGCTGGCCACCACGTACCAGGGCGAGGACATCGATCTGGCGCCGCCTTACCGGCGAGCGCGGATGGCCGACCTCGTGCTCGAGTTCACCGGGCGGGAGGCCGTGGGCAATGAGCTCAACGAGCTTTTTGAGGAACACGTGGAACCAAAGCTTCGACAACCCACGTTTGTCATCGACTACCCGATCGAGATTTCTCCGCTGGCGCGGCCGCGCAAGGACGATCCGCGATTCGTGGAGCGCTTCGAGCTGATCATCCTTGGTCGGGAGTACGCGAACGCGTTCACCGAGCTGACCGATCCGGTCGATCAGCGCGCTCGATTCGAGGGGCAGGCGGCCAAGCGTGCCGCGGGGGACGTCGAGGCGCACCCGATGGACGAGGACTTTCTTCGCGCTGTTGAGTACGGCTTGCCGCCGTGCGGTGGCCTTGGCGTGGGGATCGATCGGTTGGTGATGTTGCTGACCGACCAGCCCTCGATTCGCGACGTGATCCTGTTCCCGGTCATGAAGCCGGAGTCGTAGCGTGCTGCCGCTCGAGCTGATTCGGAAGGACCCCGAGCGTGTGCGCCGCGCCGCGGCTCTGAAGAAAGAGGACGCGCCGATCGATGAGATCCTCGATCTCGATCGTCAGTGGCGCGGCCATCAGAACGCAGCGGAGACGATCAAGGCCGAGCAGAACCGCCTCTCCAAGGAGTTCGCCAAGACGCGCGACGAACAGCTCAAGGAGAAGCTTCGCGACATGGCCGAGCGCGCTAAGGCAGAGCTGACTGAGGCTGATGCGATCAAAGCGCGGCTGGACGACCGTCTGTTGCGGGTGCCGAACATATTTGACGAGTCGGTGCCGGTGGGGGAGAGCGAGGCCGACAATGTGGTCCTACGCGAGTGGGGCAGCAAGCCCGATCTCGGCTTTTCGCCGCGCACGCACTATGACCTTGGCGAGGCGCTGGGCATCATGGACTTCGAGCACGCTGCGCGGGTTGCCGGCTCGCGCTTCGCATTTCTTCTCGGCGAGGGAGCGCGACTCGAGCGCGCTTTGGTGCAGTTCATGCTCGACGTGCACACGCGCGAGCACGGCTACACCGAGGTGCAGCCGCCGGTGCTCGTGAACAGCGCGTCGATGACGGGGACAGCCAATCTTCCGAAGTTCGGCGCCGATGCGTTCAAGGTCGAGGGCCACGACCTGTGGTTGGTCCCCACGGCAGAGGTGCCGGTCACCAACTTCCACCGTGACGAGATCCTGGAAGTGGAGCGCCTGCCCCTGAAGTACGTGGCGTACTCGCCCTGCTTTCGGTCAGAGGCGGGCGCGGCTGGGAAGGACACGCGTGGATTCATCCGGCTGCATCAGTTTTCGAAGGTGGAGCTCGTCAAGGTCACCACCGCCGAGACGTCGATGGACGAATTCGAGAAGCTGACTGCGGACGCGGAGGACATTCTTCAGCGCCTCGGCCTTCACTACCGGACGTTGCTCATGTGCACCGGTGACATGGGGTTTGCGCAGTACAAGAAGTACGACCTGGAGGCGTGGTGTCCGGGTCTGGACCGATACCTCGAGGTATCGTCATGCTCGGTTTTCAACGACTTCCAGGCGATGCGAGCCAACATCCGGTACCGGCCGGCGCGAGGTGCGCCTCCGCGTTTTGCGCACACGATCAACGGGAGCGGTCTCGCGCTTACCAGGACCATCGACGCCATCATGGAGACGTACCAACGGTCCGAT
>DATCPW010000184.1:0-8322 GCA_036569865.1 Candidatus Dormiibacterota bacterium | reverse complement strand
GGCGTCGCGAGGCCGGTCGGGGAGGACCGTCGCTTCGGGCGCAGGCAGCAGGTCGTCCACGACGTCTGGCATCTCGAGGTGGGCTGTTGCCACCGCCAGGGCGCTGTGATGGGTGATGCTCACCTCGACCCGAGCGCCGCGACCGTTACCCAACAGGCGGACCCGAGGTGCGCCGCTCACGCCTGGGAGGACCTCAATGCGGCGGCGTGGGAAGCAAATGCCGGTGCCGTCGAAGCATTTGATCACCGCTTCCTTGGCCGCCCAGCGGCCGGCGAGGCGCTCGGAGCTGCCGGCGCAGTAGGCAACCTCGGCGGGCGTGTAGACCTTCTTGAGGAAACCGGGGCCCGATCGTTTGACGGCGAGGGCCACGCGGTCGACTGAGACGGCATCGACTCCGATTCGCTGCACTGGTTCATTGTCTGCTTTGGACAGTTGGTGCAAGTTACAGCCCCTCTCCCCTGCGGGGCGAGGGAGACCGCCTATTCGACGGTGACGCTCTTGGCGAGGTTTCTTGGTTGGTCTACGTCTTGGCCCAGCTCCACCGCCACGTGGTAGGCGAACAGCTGCAGCATCACGGTGTTCAGGATCGCTCCTGCCGCCTCTTCCACAGCCGGCATCACGAACAGGTCTGACGCAACGCCGTCGAGCGAGTGATCGCCCTCGGTCACGAGGGCCAGGACCGGCGCGTTGCGCGCCACGATCTCGTACACGTTGCTGACCATCTTGTCCTTGGTCGCGCTCTCCGTGCAGATGGCGATGACGGGAAATTCCGCGTCGAGCATCGCGATCGGGCCGTGCTTCAACTCGCCTCCCGTCGTGCCTTCGGCGTGGATGTACGAGATCTCCTTCAGCTTGATCGCCCCTTCGAGCGCGATCGGGTAGCCGAGGCCGCGACCCATGTACATGAAGTTCCGGTATCGGCTGTACTTCTTCGCGATCTGGGCGATCTCCTTCTCACGCGCGACTATCCCTTCCACGTGATCGGGCAGCGCTCGCAACGAAGCCACCAGCTCGCGGCGGCGCTCCAGCGAAACGCGCCCATGGACCGTCGCCATCCTCAGGCCGAGCAGATAGAGGCTGATGAGATGTGCGAGCAGAGTCTTGGTGGACGCGACTCCGATCTCGGGGCCGGAGTTCAGGTAGATCGCGCCGTCGGCGTCGCGCGCTGCCGAGCTGGCGACGACGTTGGTGACAGCGACAGTTCGCGCGCCGCGTGCCTTCGCCTGGTGGAGCCCCACCAACGTGTCGGCCGTTTCGCCCGACTGCGTGATGACCACGGCAAGCGAGCCGTCCTCGGAAAAAGTCGGACGGCGGTAGCGGAACTCCGAGGCGTCCATCGCCTTGGCTGGAATGCCTGCCCAATCCTCTATTACGTACTCGCCAACCATCGCCGCGTGCAGCGACGTACCCATCCCAAGCAGGAGGACCTCGCGGTAGCGGCGCATCTCCTCATCGGGAACGTCGAACTCTCGGAACGTGACGATGCCATCATCGGTGAGCCGTCCACGCATCGCGTTGGCAACGGCGTCAGAGGACTCGTGGATCTCCTTGAGCATGAAGTGCGGATACCCGCCCTTCTGCGCCTGGCTGATATCCCAATCAACGTGGATGAGCTTCGGCTCGACGGTGACGCCATCCAGCGTCGAGACCTGGGCTCCGAGCGGAGTCACCGCCGCGACCTCGCCTTCGCCGAGCACCAGCACCCGCTTTGTGTACGGGATGATCGCGGTGATGTCGGAAGCGATGTAGTACTCGTTGTCGCCGAGCCCAACCACGAGCGGCGCGTTAAGGCGCGCCCCGATAAGGAGCTCAGGGTCGTCGGTCGAGAACATCGCCAGCGCGTAAGCACCGCGGATGCGCTTCAAGGCGGCGCGGACAGCGGCAAGGAAGTCGCCCTTGTAGTTGGCTTCGATCAGGTGAGGGACGACCTCGGTGTCGGTGTCGGAGGTGAACTCATGGCCCGCTGCCTGCAGCTCGGCCTTCAGCTCGGCGAAGTTTTCGATGATGCCGTTGTGGACGACAAAGATGCGATTGTGGCAATCGGTGTGCGGGTGGGCGTTGACGTAGGTCGGCTTGCCGTGGGTCGCCCAGCGCGTGTGGCCGATCCCGAGCTTGCCCGTCGGCATGTTGGCCTTGAGCTTCGCGATGAGCATGTCCACCTTGGCTTCGGACTTGGTGATGCTCGTGTGGTTGGCCTTGCCGGCAGCCGGCATTTCCAGGACAGCGACACCCGCCGAGTCGTATCCGCGGTACTCCAGGCGCTTCAGGCTCTCCATCAGGATCGGAGTCGCCTCCTGGTCGCCGAGGTAACCGATGATTCCGCACATATCTACAGCACTCCTACCCGGGGTTGTTTCGACGCATTGCTTGAACGGGCCCGGCCGGACTCAGGTTACAGAAGCGGCCTAGGGACTGGGTGTGGGCTGGGAATTGGGGTTGGCTGAGATCGAATACGTCACGCGAGCGATCTGCGCCGGGCCGGTGACCCCAGCCGGGTAGGCGATCGTGATCCTGAAGGTGACCTCCGAGGTGCTGCTGCTGAGGTCGACGGCAGGCAAGGCCACGGTCGTGATCTTGGCCAGGATGTCGGCCCTACCGCTGATCACTACGGTGATGGGCGTGATCGAGATGCCCGTGACGCGATAACCGGACGGCGGGCCGTGCGTAGGCGGAGAGTCGATCAGCACCACCTGCTTGCTCGTCGTTCCGGTCTTGGCCGTGATCTGGACTTCGACAGAGGACGGAGACAGGCTGGAATTCGGAGTGGTCTTCAAGAAGCTCGCCAAGTCCAGCGGGATGCCGTTTTGCTCCAGGCTCACCGGGATGTTGGGGGCGTCGTACTTGTCACTTTGAACGGGAGCCGTGAAATCGGCGTACGCGATCAGCTTCGTCTGCCAGTTGGCGGGACCGTCGAAGTTGACCACGCACGGAGAGTTCGGGCAAGCCGCCTCAGCCTTGGTGACGACCCATCCTGGAGCCACGTGGGGATATCTCACCTGAACGGTGAGCGCCACCGTCTTTCGCTGCTCGATGTCGAGGACGTACGGCACCAACCGATTCTGGGGGTTCACACCAGGTACGACTGAATTGACTACCAGGTTGACCTTGACGGCTTGGCCCGGAGTCGCTTTTGAGAGATCGAAGTTGGCGGTGAGGCTGCTTCCAGTCATCGACTGGATGGCATCCGCCAGCCCGGTGACTCGGACTGTCGTCCTTGTCGGTCCGTTGATGACGATCAGGTTGTCGGGTATCGGCCCGTATGTGATCGAGGCGGTCAACGTCTTGAAGGTGGGCGGGTTCTGCGCGAACGCGACAGCTCCCAGCATCAACACCGAAAGCCCTATCGCCAGCAGCTTGAGGCGCCAGCTTTCTGTGACCCAGCTCACTTTCGCCGCCCAAGGAACCCGTTCCCGTTCGACACCGGGCCCGGAACCTTGACGCTGACGACGCGCCTCAGGCTGTCGCCGTCGAGGTTACGTGTGATCTTCCCTTCCTCTATCACTGATATCGCCCCCGTCTCCTCTGAGACTACGAGGACGAGGGCGTCAGATGCCAGCGACAGGCCGAGCGCTGCCCGGTGCCGGGTGCCCAACCTCTCGCGGACCACGCCTTCCTCGGGCAAGGGCAAAAGGCAGCCGGCGGCGATGATCCGGTTCCCGCGCACGATGACGGCTCCATCGTGAAGTGGCGAGTTCGGATAGAAGATCGACTGTAGAAACTCGGCCGAGATCTCTCCATTGATCCTCACTCCTGTCGCCGCGTAATCCTCGAGCCCGACATCGCGCTCGAAAGCGATGAGCGCGCCGTTCTTACGAACGCTCAATCGCTCGACCGCGCGGATGGCCTCTGAGATGGCCTGGCTGTATAGGCGCGTGCTGTAGCCGGAGCCGGAGAGCGGGCGGCCGAGCTTTCCGAGGCGGCCGAGCTGGTCCAGCGCTCGTCGCAGCTCAGGCTGGAACATGACGATGACGCCGATCAGGATGAAAAAGCCGGCGTTCTTGAACAGCCAGCTCAGCAGGAGAAGGTTGAGCTGCGTCGCCAACACACCGACCACCGCAAGGAGCACAAGGCCGACAAGGATCTGCGTACCCTGCGTGCCCCTGAGCAGTCGAAGCAGCTGGTACAGAACAAACGCGACCACCGCGACATCGATCACCTCAACCCAGCCCAGGTGGCGAACCACCTCGTTGAGCTGCGTCAGGAAATCAGCGATCGATGTCACTTTGCGGCTCCGAAGACCTTTGCCATCAGCGCCATCTGGGCGTAGAGCCGGTTGCCCGCCTGCTCGAAGACGACCGACCGGGGACCGTCGATGACCTCATTGGTCACCTCCTCACCCCGGTGGGCCGGAAGGCAGTGCATGAACACGGCGCCGGGCGCGGCATCCATCAACGCCTGGTTGACCTGGTAGCCGGCAAATGCCGTTCGCCTCACCTCTCGCTCGCTTTCCTGTCCCATCGACGCCCACACGTCCGTGTAGATCGCCGTCGCGCCGGCGACGTCCGCGACAGCCGTGCTCAGGGTAAACCCGGACCGGCCGCCTGTGAGGGTGCGGGTTGCTTCCAGGACATCGGCCCCGGGGTGGTACCCGGGCGGCGAGATGACCGTCAACGAGAACCCGAGCAACGCCGAGGCTTCCATGAGCGAGACGGCGATATTGTTGCCATCGCCGATGTAGGCGACATGCTGGCTCGCCAATGGACCGCACCGGTCTTCGAGGGTCACCAGGTCAGCCAGGACCTGGCACGGGTGGGAACGATCGGTCAACGCATTGATCACAGGATTCTTGGAGGCGGTCGCGAGCTCGATGAGGTCTGCATGTGAGCGCAAACGCGCGACGATCCCGTCCACGTAACGGTCGAGCACTCGAGCCGCATCGCCCACCGTCTCCCTCAGCCCTAATTGGACGTCTTGCTCGCTCAGGTTCGTGGCCCTGCCGCCAAGGCGTCCAATCCCCACCTCGAACGAGACCCGAGTCCGATGTGAGGGCTTCTGAAAAAGCATGGCGAAGTGCATGCCTGCGAGGGGTTGTTCAACCCATCGCCCGGCTTTGATCCTATGCGCGAGGTCGAGCAGCGCGCGCAGCTCTTCTGCATCGAGATCGGCGATGTCGAGAAAGTCGCGGCCTGAAAGAGCGCTCACTAAATGGATCATGATGCGGCGCGCGATTACAGGCGCGGTTCGATCAGCTCCCCTGCCATCACGTCCGTCACCGCCAGGTCCCGCACTGAGTCGAACTCGGGCAGGCGGGCACGCATCTTGGCGTCGTCGCGCAGGCGCAGGATGAGGTCGCGGCAGCCGATCGGCTGGAGGCCAAATTGCGCCGGCTTGAATCCGACCGGCGGCTCGTTCCGGAGCTGGATGGTCAGGCGGTCGGTGAGGCGGACGCTCGGCCACGAGCCGGGGTCAGACAGCGTCACCGTATCCATTCGGTTCCAGACTGCCCTGATCTCGTGCTTGCCCTGGATGATCACGATCCTGTCGCGGAACAGGCCCAGGCGCCCCAGCGGCCAGGCTCGAAGCTTCACGGCCGCCGAGATGGCGACTGCCAGGCCGGCAATTGATCCCGCGGCCAGTGCAAGCGAGGCCAGCCAGCCGTCGGGCAAGCGCGCCGCGCCCGCGGCCAGAAGCGCAAAGAGGGCGGCGAAAGCGAGTCCGGAAGCTCCCAGGGTCACAATCGGCCGCCGCGATCGCACGTAGATCATCGACGCCCCACCAGCGAGTAGTTTAGGCGCCCCCGTGACACGCGACGCCCGGGGGCCGCATGATGTTTGGGCCCCAAACAATGGATGCCACGGGGTACCAGGAATAGGAGTGGGAATGATGGACGTAATGACCCAGCGCGCGGACATCGACGCCGCCGTTTCGGGCAAGACGGTCTGCACGATCTTCGGCGAGGCGGTCAAGAAACATGCTGACCTTCCGGCCCTCCGCTGGAAGCGAGACGGCGAATGGCACAGCCTTGACTGGAAGGGCTACCGCGCCGAGGTCGCCGCCGTGGCGATGGCCCTCAGAGGGCTTGGCTTCGGGCCGGGGCAGTTCGGCCTGATCATGGCGCGCAACGTCCCCGAGCACGTGATCGCGGACCTCGGCATCGTCCACGCGGGTGGTGCTGCCATCAGCGTCTACAACACCCTCGCGCCCGAACAGGTCGAGTACGTCGCCAACCATTCCGAAGCAACGGTTGCCTTCGTCGAAGACGAGGCATTCCTGGCCAAGTTCCTCCAGATTCGCTCGTCGACGCCGCACTTGCGCCACATCATCCTGATTCGGGGCGACGCTCCCGAAGGCGTGCTCTCTTGGAATTCGCTCATCGCCGAAGGACGCGCCGCGTACGAGCGCGACCCCGAGGCATTTGAGGCGGCCGCCCGTGCCGTCGGTCCCGAGGACACGGTCGGCCTGATCTACACATCGGGCACAACAGGACCTCCCAAGGGTGTCGTGTACTCGCACAACAACATCGTCTGGACGTTGGAGTCTGCCCGTCGGATGCTGGAGTGGCATAACGAGAAGCTCGTCAGCTACCTTCCCCTCGCCCACGTCGCAGAGCGCTTCATATCGCAATGGGGAAGCATCTACAACGGCCATGAGGTTTACCTGTGCCCCGACGTCGCCGAGCTGTTGCCGTACCTGCTCGAGGCCAGGCCGACCGCGTTTGTCGGCGTGCCTCGTGTCTGGGAGAAGCTGATGGCGGGGATCAACGCGGGCATCGGCGCCGAGCCCGACGAGGCGAAGCGTCAGATGGCGCAGGGGGCAGTGGCCGCCTCGATTCAGGCCTACCGCCTCAAGCGCGATGGACAGCCGTTGCCTGAGGAGCTGGCGTCCATCGTGGAACGCGCGCAGCCGTTGTTCATGTTGCTCCGGTCCAAGGTCGGCCTCGACAGTTGCCATCTCGCCTTCACCAGCACGGCGCCATGCCGGCCCGAGGTGCATGAGTTCTGGGCGGCGCTGGGCATGCCGCTGTACGAGGTATGGGGCATGAGTGAGCTCACAGCGCCTGCGACCGCGGTGCCTCGGAACGATCACCGCGCGCCGTCGATAGGAGTGCCGCTCCCTGGGGTCGAGGCACGCCTCGGCGAGGATGGGGAGCTGTTGATTCGCGGCGGGAACGTGATGGTCGGGTACTACCGCGATCCGGTGAAAACAGCGGAGACGATCGACTCCGACGGCTGGGTGCACAGCGGCGATATTGCTCAGTTGGGGCCGGACGGCCACTACAGGATCGTCGACAGGAAGAAGGAGCTGATCATCACTTCGTCAGGCAAGAACATCTCGCCTGCGAACCTCGAGGCGGTGGCCAAGTCGAGCCCGATCATCGGCCAGGCTGTCGCTATCGGCGACGGCCACAGCTACATCACGGCGCTGGTGGTGTTGGATCCACAGGTGGCCCCGATGTGGGCGAAAGCGCACGGGATCGCGTCATCGTCGATGGCCGAGCTGGCCGAGCATCCTTCCATCATCGCCGAGGTCCGGCGCGCGCTTACAGGCGCCAACACTCACCTGTCGCGCATCGAACAGTTCAAGCGGTTCACCATCCTCCCCGACGAGTGGTCACCCGAATCGGAGGAGCTGACCCCGACGATGAAGCTGAAGCGTCGTGTCATCTATGCCAGGTACAAGGACCAGGTCGAAGCCATGTATGCCGACCCGCCGGGCGGCCATTCCGTCGACGCCGAGCACAACGGGAGCGTGGCTACGGGCTAGGCCCGCGACTTCTTCGCGGTTCTAGCGGCGGCCAGCTTTGCCGAGAGCACGGCCTCGGTGAAGAGCCTGGTGGCGATCCGGCTCCTGGGCTCACCAGTTCGCGTGGCAAGCGTCGCCAGACGCTCGACGACGCGCGGCTCCACGCTGAGCCTGTACAGCTGCTTGACGATTGGGGTCTTGTCCTTCATTCGGACCTCCTGAATTTCTTGGTCGGGCGTTGCCAATCCTCGAAGGCGCGTGCTCGATCGCCAATCCAGGTTGTTAAGGCGCGGTCGGCCTGACAGAATTGGCGCGGGTTGGAGGGGGACGCGCGGTGGCACCATGGCCAGACCCTGGCGGCGGGACAGGTCGCGGAATTCAAGGTGTGGGCGGAGCTGGTCCGGCAGTCGATGGGCGGCTTACACATTTTTCTGCCGGTGCGAGACCTGGGGATCGACGGAGTGGTGCACCGGATGGCGGATGGCACGTACTTCGCCGTCCAGGTCAAAGGTCGGACGGAGCTCACTCCCGCTGGACAGGTGCATCTCACTGTGACCGCAAGTAGCTTCGGCGACGACGAGGCGCTCCTCGTTGGCGTGCTGGCCGAAGAGGAGCAGCTGGGTTCGATGGTTCTCGTCG
>DATCPW010000183.1:0-6819 GCA_036569865.1 Candidatus Dormiibacterota bacterium | reverse complement strand
GCCGGTGAGCCCGTGGCCGCGCTGGTCCAGCGCGATCAGCCGGCGCTCCGGGAGGTGACGCGCCAGCCGCTCCCAGTAACGGGCGTTCGAGCTCAGGCCATGCAGCAAGAGGAGAGGCGGCCGGTGGCTCGGAACGGATTCCGGCATCCACTCGAGATAGTGGAGGCCCACTCCATCTCGCTCGAGCCTGCCATCAGAGGGGGCGCCCACTGACGCCAAAGACTAGCTCGCTGCGGCTGCCACTTCGTCCGACGCGCGCTCTTGTCGCTGGACTGCCTGCCTTGCGCGCCGCTTGATCAGCAAAGCCGAAAAGGCAGTCAGCGCGAGGACGACGATCGGGAGCACCAGCGTCTGCTTGAGCGCATCGATATACGCGCTGACGAAGACGTCATGGGCGAGGGCCGTCAGCTGCTGCGTGACTGCGGGCGGCAGGCCGGACGGCAGCTTGGCACCGTTTTCGCCCGTCCCGATCTGGAAGCCACTGGAAGCCACGGAGCTGAATGCCGCGATGAACTGATCTCTGAACGCAGCAGGTAGCGCCGATGCGTGACTCACTGCCTGGTCGTGCAGAGTGATCGCCAGGCGGTTTTGCAGAAGCGCGCCGACCACGGCGCTGCCCACCGCCTGACCGACCTGCCGAGTCGTGTTGAGCACGCCGGATGCGGCCCCTGCCATACGTGGCTCGATGTTGCGCATGGCCACAGTGGTCAGAGGTGCGAACGTCATGCCCATGCCGGCACCGGCCACGATGGCGGGCACGAGGAAGGTCAGCCACGTCGAGTCGGGTCCTGCGACGAACGTCAACGTTCCGAATCCGACGGCGAAGACGAAGACGCCGGTCATCAGGATGTACTTCCCGCCGACCCGGTCCGCCATCCGCCCTGCAAATGGAGCCACCAACATCGAGGTCAGAGACATCGGTGCGAGGGTAAGGCCCGCGGTCAGCGCGGAAAAGCCAAGCACCGACTGCAGATAGATAACGATCGGAAGGAAGAGGCTCATCATGCCGAAGGCGATCGATGCCCCGATCCAGTTGGCGACTGCGAAGTTGCGCTCTTCGAAGAGCGACAAAGGAACCAGCGGCTCAGCCTGGAAGCGTTCCCAGATCACGAAGAGGATCAGCAGCACGACGCCGAGGCCGATCACTTCGGGGATCGTGACCACGTACGAGCCGATCTCACCCCAGTTGAAGCGCTCGCCCTCGATCAGGCCGAAGACCAATCCGAACAGGCCTGCGGTCGCGAGGAAGATGCCGACGACGTCCCATCCGTGGCGCCGGCCTGGCCGCAGGTCGGGGACGATGATGAAGGTCGCCACGAGCGCCGCGATGCCAATCGGAACGTTGACAAAGAAGATCCACCGCCAGTCGACATAGGTGACGATGGCGCCGCCGATGGTGGGTCCTGCCAGAGTGGCCAGTCCAGCGACCCCTGCCCAAATGCCAAAGGCCGCGCCGCGCCGCTCGGGCGGGAACAGGCCGGTCAGAATCGCCAGCGTCTGAGGAACGAGAAGGGCACCGCCAACGCCCTGGAGGACGCGCGCCGCGATCAGCTGATTCTCATCCTGCGAAAGACCGCATAGGGCCGAGGCGATGGTGAAAACGGCCAGGCCGGCGGCGAACAGGTTGCGCTGTCCATACAGGTCGCCGAGGCGGCCTGCGGTGATCAGCAGAACTGCATACACCAGGATGTAGGCGTTCAGGACCCACAGGATCCCGTCGAGGCTGATCTTCAGCCCCGAGCTCATGGCCGGAATGGCCACGTTCACGATCGTGGTGTCCAGCATGATCATGAAAAAGCCGGTGACCAAGACCACCAGCACGACCCACGGATTACTGCGCCTTTCAGCCATACCTAGTCCTCAACCTCACCTGCGCGCATTCGATTCCGCCAATTCAGCGGCTCAGCTCTAGGCCAAGGTCTCATAGGCCGGCTTCGGCCGGAAACGGAAATATTCTCGGGCGCCCTCACGGCGGACAATTGGTGAGAATGGATCGAATCGAGCTGGAAGGCATGGTCTTCAGCGGACGGCATGGTGTGCGCCCGGCCGAGCGAGAGCAGCTGCAGGAGTTCAAGGTGGACGTCAAGGTGGAGGCCGACCTGGTGGCGCCGGGGCGGAGTGACAGGGTCGAGGACACCGTCGACTACCGCCAGATCTATGCGATCGCCAAAGACGTCATCGAGGGCGAGTCGGCAAAGCTCATCGAGACCCTGGCGCAGCGGATCGCCGACAGGGTGCTCGAGCTCGACCGGGTCGCGACAGTATCGGTTCGGGTCGCAAAGCGGCCGCAGAGCATGCGGCCGATCGACGCCGCGGCTGTGAACATCACAAGGACGCGCGCGTGACCATCGCATATCTCGATTGCTTCTCAGGGATCTCGGGTGACATGACGCTGGGGGCGCTCATCGATGCCGGCGGCGACGCCTCGCTCGTCGACGCCTCGGTCGAGGCGATGAGGCTTGGCGACGAGGTGAAGGTCGAGGTGCGACGCGAAGCCCGCGGTCATGTTTCGGGCACTCGTGTGCTGGTCCATGCCAGCGAGCGCGTCGAGCGAACGGTCCCCGTGCTGCGTCAGGTCGTGGACGACGCCGACCTGCCCGATGGCGTCAAGAGCCAGGCGCTCGACGCGATCAACCGGTTGGCCAGGGTCGAAGCGCGAATTCACGGCGTTGACGAACAGCAGCTTCACCTGCACGAGCTCGGCGGCGCAGACACGCTGGTTGACCTCGTGGGCGCCTTCTGGCTTCTGCGCAACCTGGACGTGACCCAGCTCTACGCCTCAGCCCTTCCGGCGCCTCACGGCCTGAAAGGAGACCTGCCGCTGCCGGCGCCGGCGAGCTTGCGGCTCCTCGAGGGCAGCGGCGCGGTCTTTGAGGACGCGAGAGGGAACCAGGAGCTTGTGACGCCAACCGGCGCTGCCATCCTTGCAGTCGCGGCGAGGTTCGAGCGCCCGGCGATGACGCTGAGCTCGATCGGCTACGGCATCGGTGCGCGCGACCTGCCGGGCAACGCGCTTGCAGTTTGGATCGGAGAGGAGGCGCAAAGCGAAACCGGTGTCACCCTCATCGAGACCAACATCGATGACATGGCGCCGAACGTGCTCGCGGCGCTTTGCGAGGATTTGATGGCCGCCGGCGCGCTCGATGTGACGGTCACGCCCGCGCTGATGAAGAAGGGTCGATCCGGCCACCTGCTGACGGTCATGTCGTCGCCCGACCTGGTCGCCCGCCTCACCGACCACCTCCTGCGCCACAGCACCACGCTGGGAGTTCGCACGACGAATCTGCAGCGGATCCTTGCGCAAAGAAGGATCCTCGAGGTGCGTACGCCCATAGGCACAGCGCGCGTCAAGGTCAAAGAGATGGGAGGCGAGCCGATTGATGTCTCGCCCGAGTACGAAGACTGCCGGCTTATCGCGCGAGAGACCGGCCAGGATGTCCGCCACGTCATGAGACTGGTGGCTGAGGCCGCCAGGAGAGAGCTGGGGCTCGCCTGAGGGCGCGGACGGCGGAGCCGCGACAATTAGCCCGTGACGGCACGAGTTCTCGATGGCAAGGCCGCGGCGCGCGACATCTATGAGCGCATCGCGGCCGATGTTGCGGCTCGCATTGCGAGGGGCGGTTCGCGACCCAAGCTGGCAACTGTCGTGGTCGGTGACGACCCCGGGTCGGCTCTATACGTGCGGATGAAGCAGGCGAATGCAAAGAAGGTCGGCATCGACTCGGAAGACCACCGCCTACCCGCCTCCACCACGACCGAGCAGCTGCTGGAGCTCGTCGAAAGGTTGAACCGCGACGAGACGGTGAGCGGGATCCTGGTGCAGCAACCTGCGCCACGACACATAGATATGACGCGCGTGATCACCGCCCTCGATCCCGTCAAGGATGTGGACGGTGCCCATCCTTTTAATGCAGGCATGGTGGCGCTGGGCTTTGACGGTGGAATCGAGCCGTGCACGCCCGCTGGAATCATTGCGTTGCTGGAGAGGGCAGCAGTTCCGATCGAAGGGGCGAACGCAGTGGTGGTCGGGCGCAGCAACCTGGTTGGAAAGCCCACCGCCCTTCTTCTTCTTCGCCGCCACGCGACGGTGACGGTTTGCCACACACGCACCTCTGACCTTGCCAGTCATTCGAGGTCCGCCGACATCCTGGTTGCGGCCGCAGGAAAGGCGAACCTCATCACCAAAGAGATGGTCAAGCCTGGCGCGGCGGTGATCGACGTCGGCACCAACTGGGTCGACGGCAAGCAGGTCGGCGACCTCGGACCGGGAGTCGCGGAGGTGGCAGGGTGGCTGACTCCGAACCCCGGAGGCGTCGGACCCATGACCCGGGCCATGCTGATCAGGAACACGTTCGAAGCCGAGGTTCGCAGGACCGGCGGATAGCCGGTCATTCTTTTCCAAGGACCGGCGAATTGCCGGACCGGGTAGCGTGACAATCAGCGAGTGACGTACGAGGAGTCCCTCGCATACATCTCGAAGCTGGGCCGGTTCGGCATGAAGCTCGGGACGGAGAGAACGCGCGCAATCCTCGACCACCTCGGCAACCCTGAATGGGGCTTGAGAGGCGCGCTGATCGCCGGCACCAATGGCAAGGGCTCGACCGCGGCCTGCCTAGCTTCGATTCTTCAGGCGGCCGGACGCAACGTCGGCTTCATGCCCAAGCCTCACCTCATCTCATACACAGAGCGGATCCAGGTCAACGGCGTGCCGATCAGCGAGAAGGACTTTGTCGCGACGCTCGAAGAGCTGAAGCCGACCCTTGATGCGATCGCGATGGAGACCGGCCAGGCCACCGAGTTCGAGATGCTGACGGCGATGGCAATCGTCTACCTCGCGCCAAAAATCGATCGACTTGTATGCGAGGTCGGGCTGGGCGGCCGCCTCGACGCCACGAACGCCCTCGACCTTGGCGTCGCGATGATCACGAACGTCGATCTGGATCACCAGAAGTACCTGGGCGACACAATCGAGCAGATCGCGCAAGAGAAAGCGGCAATCGTCAAGCCCGGCAATCACGTGATCACCGGTTGCGAAGGCGTCGCGCTCGAGATCGTGCAGGAATATGCAGCCAAGGCCGGCTCATCGCTTTGGCGCCTGGGCCGAGAGATCCGCCTGACTTCCACGTCCCGGGGCTGGGATGGACACAGCCTCGACGTGACCGTCGGCGGCCACGAGTACAGAAACTTGAGCCTCCCCTTGGTGGGCGACTACCAGCCTGCCAACGCCGCGCTCGCTGTAGCAGCGGCAGTCGCCCTCGGCGATGCAACAGAGGACTCGGTGCGTCGCGGCCTTGCGTCGACGGTCTGGCTCGGAAGGCTCCAGCTCATCGCCAACACTCCGCGCGTCATCCTCGATGGCGGCCACAACCCTGCAGCGATGACAAAATCGGGAGCCGCGCTTCGCCGGCTGATCGGGTCGGAGCGCCTGGTCGCCGTCTTCGCGATGCTGAGCGAACGCGACCCGATTCAGCTGCTGGCCGCGCTTCGCAAGATGAATCCGGACGCCGTCGTCTTCACCGAGCCCGGCAGCGCGGGCGGGCACGCCATCGCAGCAGCTGAGCTGGCGGACATCTACGGTTCCGGCGCACAGGCGTTAACTCCCGCCTCCGCCGCGCTCGAGCGGGGCCGAGAGCTCGCGGGAAGCGACGGCAACGTCCTCGTTTGCGGTTCGCTCTACCTGGTCGGCGAGATCCTGACCCAGACCTCAGAGATTGGCGGACGCTGAGCCCCGAGGTCTGGTAGTAATGGAGGGCGCATGCAATCCCCTGGCACACAGACCGTCTATCGCGGCACTGATCGAATCCTTGGTGGCGTCTCCTCGGGTCTGGCCGAAGGCTTCCACGTCGAGGTCCTGTGGGTCCGATTGGCGTTCGTAGTTCTCGCTTTCATAAATGGAGTCGGGCTGCTGCTGTACGTCGTGCTCTGGGTGCTCATGCCTGAACGAGCCGGCTACCAGCCTCCGGGACAAAACGTGTTCGAGTCGATGGGAGCCGACATCAAGCGCGCCTGGGCCGACCTGAGAACCCAGTTCGGTTCGGGTTCGACCGCGCCCGCGTCTCCCGCGACAACCGCCGCCGCGGCGCCGCCCGCAGCCGGCATTGCGGTCGCAAACGAGGCTCCCACGCCGGCGCCGACGGTGGGGCCTCAACCGGTCACCCGTACCCCAACCTTCATCTTTGGTGCGATCCTGGTCGTCCTCGGGATCGCGTTCCTGGCCGCCAATAGCGGCATCACGTGGAACGTCATCTTGCCTGCGGCCCTGATCGCGCTGGGGATCGCGCTCCTCGTCAGGAACCTGGAGAAGAAGGCTTAGTACCCAACAGGCGTGCGAGCCGTCGCAGGTCGACCTTCCAGTCACGTTGTGG
Organism: Candidatus Dormiibacterota bacterium; assembly: GCA_036569865.1. Classification (GTDB taxonomy): domain Bacteria; phylum Chloroflexota; class Dormibacteria; order Dormibacterales; family Dormibacteraceae; genus Palsa-872. The sequence goes on along the minus strand of DATCPW010000183.1, from coordinate 454 downwards.
CGCGCGGAAAAAACGTACGCACAGGTATGCGCAGCCCAGGATCATCGGCAGCAGCAAGACAAAACCCATGAGCGCCCACAACCCGCCTGCGCTCAACGCCACGCCGGCGACAAGAGCCGCCGCGATCAACAAGCCGACCGCACCGACGAGCAGCTCGGTCGCCGACCGGATCTGGACAGCGGGCGCTGGGTCACCCGTCGCGGGCGCGGCGGGCCGGGGCCTTGCGCCCGAGACCCAGGCGTAGAGAACCAGGCCGACACCAACCAGGCCCGCCAGGAGCGTGATCACCTCGGCCAGCAAGCCCTCTCGGGTGTCGGCGACACGTCCGCCGGCGACGAAAGCGACGGCGAGCAGCGCGGCACCTATAACCAGCGCCAGCCATCGCACGCTACTGGTTGGCGGCGACGATACTTGCCCGCAGGCGTCTCATGCCTTTGAGCCACCTATCGTAGTC
>DATCPW010000182.1:0-10653 GCA_036569865.1 Candidatus Dormiibacterota bacterium | reverse complement strand
CCAGGTGCAGGCCGCTGACGGCCGCCGCATGTCGAAATCGCTTGGCACCGGAGTCGACCCGCGCGGCCTCATTAACAAGTACGGGACAGATGCCGTGCGGGCATGGGCTGCGTCCGTGGCGATGTCGAGCCAGGACGTGCGGTTCGACGAGAGCCGCGTCGAGGGCTACCGGCGCTTTTGCAACAAGCTGTGGAACGCGACGCGGTTTGTTCTTAGGGACGCCCCAGAAACGGCGCCGCCTTTACCAAAATTAGATTCATCGAGCCCGATCGAGGACCGTTGGATTCTGTCCAAACTGGCGGAAACCGAAGAACGAGTCACCAAGGGTATTGAAGGCTTTGTCTTTCAAGGATCGATGGAGGCTGCCTACGACTTCGGATGGCATGACTACTGTGATTGGTACATCGAGGCGATAAAGCCTCGGCTTAGAGTCGGTGACGCCTCAGCGCGCGCTGTTGCAATCTATGTCTTACGCACGCTCTTGAAGCTCCTCCACCCCTTCATGCCATTTGTCACGGAGGAGTTGGCCTCGCTACTGCCTGGAGAAGCTGGTTATCTAATGCAGTCATCGTGGCCTGAACACCTGTCGCACTATGTGGACCCGACTGTGGATGTGGAATTCGGCCGTCACCTCATTGGAACGGTCAACGAGATTCGGTCACTTCGGACGTCAATTCCAGGTGCGCCATCCAAGGGAGGCGCGGTAAAACTGGATGTTGATCACGGCCACGATTGGGAGCGCGCCCTCGCCAGCCTTGCCAATGTGACTATCGTTAGCGAGCTTCCTGCTGGCAAGGTCCTCGGCCTCGTCGAGGGCAGTGTTGTATTCCCAGCCAGCGCAACCGCCGATCCTCGAGTGACCGCCAAGAAGCGGGCGGATCTCCAGAGAGACCTCGAGAAAACCGAGGCGCAGCTCGCCAACCCGGAGTTTCGCGCCAACGCGCCGTTCGATGTTGTGAGAAAGCTGGAGGAACGCGCGGCAGAGATCCGGGCGGCAATCGACAGATTGAGCAAGTAGCGTATGCCGCCGCTCGCTCTCCTGGCGCCCATCGCTCTCCCCCTGGTTGCCGGTGGGTTGACGGCGGCCCTGGGGCTCGCGGGCTTTAAGCCCGGGCGGGCGATCGTCGGCGCCGGCGCCTGGGGCGCGCTAGTAGTCCTCTTCATCCTGTGGCTGCCGATCCGTTCCACAGAGGAGCTGACCCTCGGCCCGCTTGGCTTCGGAGCCGGCTTCGACCTACGGCTTGACGGCGTCGCCTTTGCGTTCGGCCTCGTGATCTTGCTGCCCTCCGCCATCCTCCTCACGCTCCAGCCGCGCACCTGGCAGGAGGGCACCGTCGCCGCGCTCGGCGTTGCGGCCGCAGTGCTCGCCGTCGAGGCGGGCGGTGTGCTGCTCACCGCCCTGGCCGGCGGCACCGCCGCGACCCTGGCCGTGATCCAGCTCGACATCGAGGACATCCGCGCCCCGCGCCCTCCGTGGGGCGCCCTGCTGGCGGCCTGGCTGGCGCTGAGCTGGGCGGGCGCCATCCTGCAGGTGGTGGGCGGCACTGCCGTTTACGCCGCGGTCCCGGTTTCCGCCCTGACGGTTCCCGTCTTCTCGCTGCTCGCGGTCGCTGCCTTGATGGCCTCCGGCCTTTTTCCCTGGCGCGGGTGGCCCGCGCAGCTCTGGTCGCGGCCGTCCCTGCGAGCCGCGGGCATGGCCGTCGCCACGCTGTATCCGCTCGGCTTCTACCTGCTGGTCAGGGCTTACGAGATGGGTGACGGCAGCTACCCACAGCCAATCCTGGGCGTTGCGCTGGCGTGCCTCGGCGTGCTCGTCTCGCTCGGCGTCGCCGTGCGCGCGCAGGCTGCCGCGACTCGCCGCGAGTATCTCGGCGAGTTGATACCGGGACTCGGTGGTTTCGCGCTGATGGCGATCGCCATCGGCACGCCTGTCGGTTTGGTGGCCGGGATCGTGGTGCTGGCCACGATCGGCGTGCTCGCCGCCTCCCTGCCACTTCTACCCGACCGCTCCGGTCCATCGACCTTGTTGACGATCGCCGCGGCCGTAGGGGTTCCACCGGGGCTGGCCTTCGGCGCGCTCGCTGTCGCCATCGCCGCGACATTCGGAGCCGGAGACTTCATGGGTTTGATCGGGATCGCCGGCGCAGCGGTCTGGATCTTGTTCATGTTGGCCGCGGCGCGTGCTGTCGGGCTGCCGGCGGGCCGGGGCCACCCGGCGATTGAAACGTCCCCACGAACGGTGATGGCGCTTGCTGCAGTCCTCCTCATTGCCGGCGCCGCCTTGCCGGTGGTCGTTACGTTGCTCGCCGTGCCGGCGCAGGCGGACGTGATGCCTCGCTCGGCCGGATTGGGCGGCGGCCTGGTGTCGGTGGCCACCGTCCAGACGGACCTGCCGGCGCTGACCCTGTTCGCACCGCTTCTGCTGCTGGGCGCCATCGCCTACGGCCTCGCTGGGGGCCTTGGGGTGCAGCGGGGGCCCCGCCGCGAGCCGGTGCCGGTGGTGGATCAGAAATCTGCATCCACGCCCAGGTCAGCGCCGCCCAGGCGGCCCGTATTCACCATTCCCGGCATTGATGTGCCCAAGCGCTGGCTTGACGCTGTCCGCAAAGCCGCGGTGCCCGAGGAGTATCGGTCGATCGTGAACTTGCGCGCGCTGGAAAAAGCGGCTGCTGGGGGCAGGCCGTTGCTGTGGCTGGCCACCCTCATCGCCCTCGCATACGCCGTCAACAGGTGAGCGCCGCCGCTGCTTTCGCCGCCTGGCTGGGCGCCGCGCTGATCGTCCTGTCCGAAGGGCGACGCGGGCTGGCGGCCGGGCTGGCCCTGGTCACCGTTGGCTTCGCGGGCCTCGCATTGGTGGGGGGCGAGGTGGAGGCGGCAGTCGCCCTGTTCGCCGGCGGCGGGGTTGCGGTCGTCCAGCGCCTGCGCGCCGGCCGCGATGAGTGGGGGCTCATGCCGCCAGGCTCGACCGCGAGGTTGGTGCTCGCCGCCGCCGTCGGGCTGCTGGCCTTGTGGATCTCCACGTCCCTGATGACAGGACCCGGCGCGCCCCTTCGGTTCGCCGCGCTCTCTGTCCTCGGCCTGATGGCGGCCCGCGTGCTGACTCCGAGCGAACCTCCGGCTGTCCTGACCGCGCTGGTGGCGCTGGCGTTGGCCGTCGCGGCGGCGGCGGGCGTGGCCGACACCAGCCCCGGGCCGGCTCTGTATGTGCTGGCGGCGATCGTCGCCGTCGGCATCTCGCTTATCCGGATCGGAGAGGTCGATGGCGCCTGAGCTGGCCGTGGGGCTGCCGGCCGCCGGGTCGGTCTGCGCGGCCATCCTTCGGGCGCGACCGAGGGCGGCGCTGTTGGCCGCGGCCATTCTCGGGTTCTTAGGGATGGCGGCTCTCGTCCTGTCACAACCTGGCCGGACCTCGGACCAGCTCGGCATCGGACTCTCCCTGTCGCCTGAAAGCCGCGCGATGTTGCTCGCCGCGGGGATCGCGCTGGCGCTCACCGTCGTCCTGGCGCCACTGGCGGTCGAGCGGGCGATCCTGCTGACGTGGGGACTGGCCGGGCTGGCCGGCATGACCGCGATCGCCGCCGCGGGCAGCCTCGAGATCCTGATCCTCGTGGTGCTCGTCCTCTCGGTGCTGCAGGCGGCGGCACCAGGCGGCCGCTCGTTCGTCACCCGATTGCGCGGCCCTGTACTTGCCGTGGTCCTGCTCAGCCTGGCGGCCATGTGCGCGCGCGCCGAAGGGCCGGAGTTTCTTGCACGCTTTGCCGCGGTTGGCCTCGTCGCCGGTCTGTGCGCGGCCGTCGGCGCGCTGCCGTACATGCACGAGTTCGATCCAAACGAGAGGACGGCCACGTCTCCGATTCCATGGATCGCGCTCATCGGTCCGGTGCTCGCGCTCGCCGTGCTCGCGCGAGCGCGCGAACTGATCCCAACGGAGGGCGGAGTCCTTGGCGCGATGATGATCGGCCTCGGGCTCCTGAACGTCGTGTGGGGGAGCATCGCGTCATGGCGCACCGAGAACGGCGCGGCCGCGTGGCATTACTCGTTCATCGCCGACTGGGGGCTGGTGCTGTGCGGCCTGGGGCTGGCGATCGCGGACGGCCAGCGCGCCGCCATCCTGCTGCTGTACGGGATCGTGCTCAGCCGGCTCCCCCTGTATCTGTGGTCGCGCCAGTCTCTGCGCGAGAAGCGTCCCAATGACAGACCAATCAACCTGCTGGCGGCGGCGATGCTCGCCGGGTCTGCGCCATTCGCCGGGTTTGCCGCCCGCGTCCTTCTTCTGCGCGGCGCGACCCAGCTTTACTGGCCGCTGGCGCTCGCGATCGGGCTGGGCCTGCTGCTGTGGCTGCCCCCGTCGCTCCGTCTGGGCCGAAGCCTCGGCCTGCCACGCGGGCGACAAGCGTGGGGAGTCGGCATCGCGCTCGCGATCAACGTCGTCATCGGGCTGTACCCGCAACCGTTCCTGGCGCTGGCCGGCCTGTGACACAGATCCTTTCGGCGCTGGCTACCCACACTGTCGCGCTCGTTCTGTACCCCGGCCTGCTGACGATGGCGGTCTTCGGAGTCGCGGCCGAGGTGGTCTGGACGCGCGCGGCTAAGGGCGAGTGGATCCTGCCTTCGAGCGTTCGCGAGCTGCGCTCGCCGGTGGTGGCGACCGTGGCGCTGTTCGCCGTGCTCGCGGCGGTGCAGCTCGCTGCCCCGTTCAACCCGGTGCCATCGGTGGAGCGCAACGTGATCGTGGCCGCGATGGTGCTCGCATTCACGGTATGGGCGGAGCTCGCGCTGAGCCTGGAGTTCGTGCCGGCGCCAGGCCTGCTGCTGGTCATCCAGTTCTGCTGGTTGCTGGCGGTGTTGGGGCCTGCGGTTGAGCCGGAAAGCCTTCGGCCCCAGGTCCTCGGCAATGTGCTGGTCTCGTCGCTGCTTCCCGTCAAGGTCGCAAGCGGGTTTCTGTACCTGCTCTGCCTGCCGGCCCTTCTCAGGCTGTGGCCGCTCACGCCGCCCGGCGACAGGCGCGCCCGCCCTCGCTTTGACGCGACCCGGGCGTTGTGCTGGTTTCCCTATTGCGGACTGTTCACCACGCTGTTCTTTCCGCCCTCCGCGGACGACGTCCTCGGCCTACTCCGCTTCTTCGGGATCACCCTGGCGATCGCCGCTCTAGGCATCGGGGCGGGCGCCCTGATGCTCCGCCGCGGGGTCGCCACGGCCCGTGGCCTCTACCGCCGCGCGGTTGCGCCATACGCACTGCTGGTGCTCGTGCTGGTCGTGGTCACGTCATTCCTCATGAAGTAGAGAGGTAAGAGGGAACCCAGATGGTTCCCTCTCACCGGCAGGCGCTTCGCGCGTGCCTGCTCTCTTTCCGGTTATTGGTTGGGACCGATTACGAATTGATACTCCCGGCCACGATTGAGAGGCGAAAAGGACAAAGTCATGGCCGGGGGGACCCCGGCCAACCCTGCCACGCTAGGGCGCACTGCTCATCGGTCTGGCCGACGGTGTTGGTAGAATCCCGTTCGTGCCCAAATCGGATGGTTCGCTGTCGGCTGTCGTAGTCAGCGGCGGAAAGCAGTACAGAGTCGCCCCAGGCGACCAGATCCTGGTCGATCGCCTGGCCGGCGAGCCCGGCTCGTCGATCAAGCTGGATCGGGTCCTGCTCGTGCGCGACGGCTCGGACATCAAGGTGGGCAATCCCGGCATTGAGGGGATCGACATCGACGTCAAGATCCTGGCGCACCGGCGCGGGCCCCGGATCGAGACCCTCCGCTACAAGTCGAAGAAGCGGGTTCGCGTCCATCGCGGCGGGCGCGCCGACCTCACGGCGATCGAGATCCTGGCCGTCGGTGGCCTGAAAGAGGCGACGGGCTCGGAGAAGAAGACCGAAGACAAGCCGGCCGCCAAATCGAAGACCGAGACCAAGAAAGCCAAGGCAACATCGGCGTCTGCCGAAACTGAAACCAGCACCGAGAAGGACAAAACAGCCACCGGCAAGGCCGAGGCGCCAGCCAAGCGCGCGCCGAGGAAGCCGAAGACAGACAAGGAGACCAAGTAAATGGCGCACAAGAAAGGCGGTGGGTCGTCCCGCAACGGGCGCGACTCCAAGCCCAAGATGCTTGGCGTGAAGATCTACGCAGGTCAGACGGTGAACGCGGGCACCATCCTCGTCCGCCAGCGCGGCAGCCGGATCACGCCGGGCGACAGCGTTGGCATCGGACGCGACCACACCCTCTTCGCGCTTGCCCCCGGCCTCGTGAAGTACGAGCGGGTGGGCAAGGACGGCCGGCGGGTCAACATCGTCGCCGAATAGAGGTCGTTCGCGCACCTTTGTCGACGCGGCCCGCGTAAACATTCGGGCCGGCCAGGGCGGCCGCGGCTCAGCCTCCTTTCGCCGCGAACCTTTCACCCCACGCGGCGGTCCCGATGGGGGCGACGGCGGCAGGGGCGGGTCGGTGTGGATGAAGGCAAGCACCAGCGTCTCGGATCTATCGCGCTACAAACAGAAGCTGAGATGGCAGGCCGAGCCGGGCGTGAACGGGGCGGGCGGCCGCAAGACCGGGCGTAACGGTAAGGACATAACTCTCGAAGTCCCCGTGGGCACCGTCGCCATCGACCCGGACGGGGCAGTGATTGCTGATCTTGAACACCCCGGCGCCAAGGCGGTGATCGCGCGGGGGGGCAGCGGCGGGCGGGGCAACGTGCACTTCAAGACGTCGACGCGGCACGCGCCCGACTACGCGGAGCCGGGGCTCAAGGGCGAGGAGCTGGCCGTCACGCTGGACCTGAAGCTGATCGCCGAGGTGGGGCTGGTCGGTCCGCCCAACGCGGGCAAGTCGTCGCTGCTGGCCTCGCTTACTGCGGCCAAGCCGAAGGTCGCCGCTTATCCATTCACGACGCTCGACCCTCAGCTCGGTGTGGCCGAGGAGTCGCGCGGAGGCCGGATCGTGATCGCCGACATCCCGGGCCTCATCGAGGGCGCGTCACGCGGTGTTGGCCTGGGCCTGAGGTTTTTGCGCCACGTGGAGCGAACGAAGATTCTCGTGTACGTGATCGACGGCACATCGCCAGATCCATGGAAGGATCTCCAAACCGTCCAGGAGGAGGTCGAGCAATTTTCAGCCGACCTTGCAAAGCGTCCGTACATCGTGGCGATCAACAAGGTCGACATGGACCAGGCGAGAAAGCTCCGGACAAGATCGCGGCGCAAGGGCCCGATCCATTTTGTTTCTGCGCTTTCGGGCGAAGGCCTTGAAGAGCTGATCGACGCGATGGTCACGACGCTTGCGAGCGCGCCAGACGTGAAGCCGCAGGGACCGGTGCGAATCAAGAAGCTTCTCGTCGCGGGTCGATCCGAGCTGGCGGTAGAACGCACGGGTTGGGGTTTTGTCGTCAAAGGGGATCGAGTCGAGCGATTGGTGGAGCGGACCGACCTCGATTCGTCCGGCGGCCTCGCCAGATTTCAGACGGAGCTGGACAAGATCGGGGTCAATGCAGCCCTGGAGGCGGCGGGTGTTCAGCCGGGTGACACGGTTCGCATCGGCGAGGCGGAGTTCGAGTACCAACCATGAGCGAGAGAAGGCTTGGGTTGCTGGGCGGGACGTTCGACCCGTTTCATTTTGGGCACCTGGCAGCAGCCGACGCGGCGATCGATTGCGCGGATCTCGACCGCGTCGTCTTCATCCCTGCGGCGCAGCCGCCGCATCGGCCACCTGCAGTTGCCTCGCCGGAGCAGCGATTGGAGATGTGCAGGCTCGGGATCGAGGACGAGCCGCGATTCGAGGTCTCCGACATGGAGCTGAAGCGAGAAGGGCCGTCGTACACGGTGGATACGCTGGCGGGGCTGCGGCAACAGCAGCCGGACGATGAGTTGTTCCTGATCCTGGGCTGGGATGCAGCGGGGCTCTTCTCGACGTGGCATAAGCCAGATGAGGTGCGCGAGCTGGCGACGATAGTCGTGGTGGCGCGCCCTGGTTCTGCGGCGCCGCGAGAGGAGGACCTGAAAGGAGTCGGCCTCGACAAGGCAAGGGTCGTACTGTGCCTGCGAACGACACCGGACGTTTCGGCCAGCGAGATCCGCAAGGCAATGGCAGAAGGCAAGCCGATCAGGGGCAAGGTTCCAAGCGCAGTCGAGAGGTACATCGCGTCGCACCGGCTCTACGCGGGATAATCGGAAAGTTGAAGGCTGCCCGTACGACACCCCTGCAGCTGGCGAAGCTGCTCCGCGGTGCGGCAGCCGACAAGAAGGCTTGGAAGCCCGTCGTCATCGACGTGCGCGACAAAACCACAATCGCCGACTACTTCGTCGTGTGCGAGGGCGAGACTGACCGACAGGTCAAAGCAATCGCGGACGGCATGGTGGACGCGGCGAAGGAAAAAGACCTGAAGCCACTAGCGGTCGATGGCTACGAGGACGCGACGTGGATCCTCCTGGACTTCGACTCAGTCCTGGCGCACGTGTTCCTACCAGGCGAGCGTTCGTACTATGACCTGGAGAGCCTGTGGGCGCCGGTGGCGAAACGACGAAGGGCCGTTGGAGGCGACGGAGCTACGCCGGATGCCAACTAATCGTGAAGTCAAAGCGCGTGATGGCGCCGCCCTTAACTGCCACTGGGCGAGACTCGGACCCCCCAGGTCCTATTTGATGACGGAAGCCGTCCGCGTCGACCACCGTCCACCCGGACTCGCTTGCCCCGACCATGTAGCTGCCAGGTGCGAGGTCTAACCGGTACCTTCCGCTGGCATCGGTCCGGACGGATATCGAGCCGACCCCTGAGGGCACGATAATCCAGAGCCCTGTGGAATCCTGAACGGCAGTACCGGGGACGGCTTTCACGACCGCGCCTGGCACTGGTAGCAGGGCGCAGGTGTATGTGGGCTGGCCCGGTTGATAGATCGGCACGTTGCCCGGACAACCGACAAATGTGACCTTGCCCTCTAGATGTCCACGCGTTGATGGATACCACACGAACGCGAGCAGGAGCGCGGAGCCAAGCACACAGGTTGCAAGTAGTGCGCGCCATTTGTTTGCCATTGCAAGGGACCATACGCTGGCCGGCCGAAAAGGCAACACGGAACAAAGGCGAATCGCCCGTTGGTTCAGGTTTGTAGTGAGTCAATTTCCGAGCGACTTCCTCGAAGCGCTCGCGAAGCGGAAGGAAGTACGCCTAACGACCTATGGTCGCAAGACCGGCATGGAATCAAGCGTCACCATCTGGATCGTCACGGACGGCAAGCAAGAAGGTGTACATCCGCTCAGGGCAGGGGATGAAGCGCCACTGGCCGAAAAACCTGCTCGAGCGACCGGAAGGCACCCTTCAGGTCGATGGCAAGACGGTGCAGTTCAAGAGCCAAGTTAGTACGTACGCCAGAACATGCGGTAGCTATACGAGACGGTGTTTCCGTGGTGCCTTGCAAGGATTCTATCTGCGAATTCGGTGGGAAACTCGATGCGGACGACTGCATCTAGGTCCGCCCGAACATCGAACGTCCAGCTGCTGTCGATCTGTAGGACGTCGAAGCCCTGGGACGACCAGAAGTGATCGACAACGTCGGGAGAATCGAAGTATTGGGCTGCTGGAGATAACCTCAACCACTCCGCGAACTGCCCGTGACGCCAATCGTTGTCGATGACGAAAAAAGCCCCGCCCGGCCGCATAACTCTTTGTATCTCAAGCAATCCAGCTTCGCACCCGGGTCCGAAGAAGTAGGCGAACCGCGCATGTGCGATGTCTATTGAGTTGTCGGCCAAGCCTGTCAATTCCGCCGAGCCAGCGACGACTGAAAGGTTGCTGGCACCTTGTTCATTCGCGCGCCGCTCTATCGCCAAGCGCAACTGATGGACTGGCTCCACTGCAATGACGTGTTTGGCCGTTTTTGCGAAACGGACTGCATGAAAGCCCGAGCCCGCGCCGACGTCGGCAAGCACCATCCCATCCCACGGCTTGATCTTGTCGATTGCCACCTCAATGAGGCATTCACGGTCCGCGGCAAGGTTCTCGACTTCATAGATGGCCGGGTTATCGACAATGTTTGGCGAGCGGTGGACGCCAGGAAATTCTGGTAGCGCCATCCGGAAAAGATACTGGGGTTCTAAGCCGCCCAGCGCAAGCCAGGCGCACGCGCTCTTCGAAAGACCACACGATCCGGCGGCACGAACCGAAACTCGCGCCCAACTTGCACGATCTGCCACCCACCTTCATGCACGAGGCGATGGTGGAAGTAGCAGAGCAAGACGAGGTTGGGCAGCTTGGTGGGACCGCCTCGAGACCAGGCAACTATGTGATGCGGAGTCGACCAGTTAACCCTGCGATCGCATCCTGGCCAGCGGCAACCCTGATCTCTAGCCCGTAACGCCCGCCGCGTCGGTGCCGAGACCACCCGAGTCGCTCGCCCGACATCGATGACCATCGGGTGAGCGAGCAGCACGCGCGAGATGGTGGAGTCGCAGGCGATGCGCTCCAGCGTCCGAGTCGAGATGGGCAGCGAGAGCTCGAGGTCAGCCGGCGGGCACCCTACCTCATTCTTCAGGCCCTCGAGAGTGGTGGTCAGGTTGATGTGGGGCCTGACGCCATTGCGCCGAGGCAGCGTGCCCTCATCCATAGCGTGGTGCACTAGCTCGGTCAGGGAGTCGGCCATCCGCTGCTTGTGGCTGCGCTCGTCATCGGGTCC